>NZ_JBXMRC010000010.1:0-38947 GCF_057084925.1 Perlucidibaca sp.
CCGCAGCGAGTTTTCTCGATACCTTGTCCGCCATTGCAACCGCCTGTATCAGCAGTACACCAAGCGACACCAGTGGCTCTCAAGTGAACGAGAGGACTAATTGTTCGAGCCATTTCTGCACGATCTATTTTTGTAGTTAAGGCACCACTTTTTGCACAAAAAGTCCTAATTTGATCTGAGGCTCCCCCAGTAAGAATTGCTTCAGGCTCCAACCAATGCTCGAGTAAGTTTATTTTTAAGTTTAGGGCCTCTGTGCCAATCAAATCATAGAGATCAGCATCTTGCTTGCCATTCTTAGCATACAAAGTTGTCATATCTAAGGACCAGTGTTTGAAATGATCACGAAGATACCGCAAATCACCGAGAGCACTATGAGCGGCGTAGACCGCGTAGGTTCTACGGAATTGGTGAGGTGAAAATTGCCAATCTAAACCGCAATGCGTTGTAAACGTCTTTAATTTATATAGAAAACCATGGCTCGTAAGTGTCCCAATTTGGTTAATTCTTTTATTTTTGGTTAAGAATAAACAATTTACTTGCGTATTAAACCTAACAATATTAGGGCTTTTTGGATTTTTTAAACGTAACTCTTCAATCTCTTGAATTAGTTTTACTTTGAAAAAATTAGCCAATCTCTCCATAATATGAACAGCACGATGTGTTATCTCCGTAACCATCCATACGCTGGCTCCTACACCTGTTTTATAAGAAATTCCCCGCAACCAATAAAAAGATTCACCTTCATTTTCTTGAGTTGTGAATGCACAGTTATGTTCTAAAGAAAGGAGTTCAGAGATACGAATTCCGCTAGTAATTAATATAATGCACATACACGCAGCTTTCAGATTATCCTCAGCGTTACGCAGTGTACTCTGACTCCAGCCCAGTTTATTAATCCGATAATATATAAAATCCCATGATTTATGTTCTGAGTTCCAGGCTTCGATCTGCGTACGAAGATTTATTATCTCTTCTGCACGATCGAGCCATTCGACGGCGGAGAAAAAAAGCTTACCTAAGATATAGTCCGGTATTACTTTTGTCTTTGCTTCTAAATTTTTCTCTTGCTCTGTATAGCCAGACAAATGTGCAGAAGAAGAATCTGGCCAAGGGTGAGGCATTTTATCTTCACATTTCTGACTGAGAATATGAAGATTCTCTATGCATCTAAAGCGAGTCATTAACGCGGTTATTGATAGAAACTCGCTTCTAATGCCTTTTTGAGACTTACAATGCTGTACATATTGCTGGCATATAAGTGGCGATATTAAATTAAGACTTTTAATATTGCAGCTTTCAATCCATAATAGAAAAAGAGTAGAGCTTTTTACAAAATCAACGATTGTATTTCCTCGGGGGAGTTTAATATTTTCTTTACCCTCTAGCATTAAAAATATCGTACACATTTTCATTGTTTCTTGAAATTGCGAGGGTAATCTTCCGAAGTTTAATTTTTTGTTATTTTGAGATGAGCCGGCTGGAAAAAGAGTATCCGGAAGAGTCCATACGGAATCACTATATCGACTTAGTGCATGGTAAGAACCATCGTCAAGTCGCATACCTGTTACAATTTCATTTTTATCAATCGAACACGATTTAGCAGAATCAAGAATACTTAATTGTTGTACATGAAAGTCAAATTCGTTCATGTGATTATCTGCAATTGATCTGGACTCCTCCAGAAAGGGTGTGGATTATCCTTTGCCTTTTGACGTTGATTATCTAAATATTCTTTATTAAATTTTGGTGCAATCTCATTATCAATAATCCTAATGATGTGGCCATATACTCGCTTCCAGGCATTGGCGCCCATATTTTGTCTAATTCCAATAAGCATCCAGTAAAGACTGTAGACTCTGTAAAGATCATCTCCAGTTACTATAAATGATCGACACCTAAAGCATGCTAAAAATCTTTGACAATGATCTCCATTTTTTGGGGCAAAATCACCATTTAACGTATCCGAACATCTAGCTGTAGGTGTATTTTCAATTATGGTATTACTATTAGTACCGATTCTCAGAAGCTCTCCTACCCTAATCTCACCCATTAGTCTCCAGTCCCTCTCGGCACTCTCTGGAGCCTCAAGGTAGTGATTGTTAGATACTTTTAATGTATGACCCCCGAGTTTTGCTGTGAGAAATGGATCTTGACCAGATAGTTTGAATAGACGATTCTCAAAAGTTTTCCGCAGACGCATGACACTTAATTGCAGTGGATTCCCATCAGCATCAATTAAATTATGTTTGGAAATAAATTTATGAATTTCACGTGATAGAGTATTTGTTGTTACACGGCCTTTTTCATCAGATGAGCCATTTTCTCTAGGAGAGTAAACAAACAAGTTATTTGGATAGCTACTTATATTTCTACATTGTGCATTTCGATGTTTCACTAGATCAACAATTCTAGCAACATCAGGTAGAGCAGAAACTACTGATTCAATATCAGCACTTCTTCGTAGGCTTTGAATATGTGTATTGTAGCCTCGTCGCTTAAAGAAAACCAATATATATCTATCATGTTTAAACGGATGTGGCTGAAGGCAATCTGTTTGCAGCTCTAATGCCGGTGTAGGATTAATGCCAGTTCTTGCAGCAATCGCTAACAAACATATTATGAGCTCGTAAGTTGTAAGTGATTTATCTCCATTTATTATACTTCGCATATCGGATTTAAGAGCCAACAAAACGTCTTTACGTTCAGTCTCGCAAAGCGAGGTCATACCTCTTTGTGCGCGGTTAGAATGAGGAAATGGGTTTCTAGGATAATTCAATCGAGCAATCCAGCCCGACTTTTCCATATAGATTAACACCGACTTTGTATATGTATATCTGTTTCTTTGGGTTACTAATCCAACACTTGATTGTCTCAAATAATTAACAAATTTGTCGATTAAATCTTTATTTAAATCTTCTAAGTATAATTCTCGCCCTATTGAGCTGGCTACAATAGCGCAAAAAGGCAGAAATATTGATAAGCCTTTGTTGAAGTAGTCGCCAATGGATCTCGGGCTTAGTGTTTTTCCATTTGTCTTTATACAAGACTCAGTCATGCGCTCAAGAGCTCTTTGTGATGCGTATACTATATGATCGCATTTATATCCGTAATACTTACTGAAATCCAAATTTCGAACTGTTCCAGAGTTTTCAGGAAGATGAATAACTATTTTTTTAGGCGGTAAATCTGTACTTTCAAGCACATCTCCAATATTTGCTATTGCTGGGCGAGAAGCTAATGAAATAAACTGTTTCTTACGCATCTGCAAGCTCTCGACTTATGCTATCTATTTCACTTTGAAAGTTATTCATCAATTCATCCTCAAGCTCCGAAATACAATGCAAATATTTTTCGGTTGTTAGTACAGATGCATGGCCTAACCTATCTCTCACATACATCAAAGCATTGGTCTGGGATTTCGACATCATCATCGCGTAAAGAGTATGAGTAGCATAAGTGTGTCGGAGCATATGAACATTTACATGAGGAATACCGGCAACCTTCCCGGATTTTTTCACAATATTTAGAAAGGCCGCCCCGTCGTTGGCAAAGGGTAGTCCTGACTCTGTCAAAAATAAGGTAAGTTGCTTCTTGCCAGAGATAGTCTCATGTTGATGACGCCGATCCAAAACATAGTGCCATAGGTCCTCCATAACTGTGCGAGGTATATCGATCCCTCGGGGTTGATTGCCCTTAATTGTCATATCTCTTGGATCAAGATTTATCCGAATGAAAGATCTATGTTTAGTATAAGTTGCAGGATTTATTACATATTTTAAGGGAAAAGAAGCAAGCTCTTCACGTCTCATCCCTGTAGTAAGTGAAAGTCTAAAGATCAGTCGGTGCGTTTTATTATTTGTTGCATTAAGAAGATCTCGTGACTGCTCCTTGTTTAGTAACCGAATCACTGTTCTTGGGTTCTTCAACATGACATCAGGACTAATTCGTATTCCGCCGCTTGAGTCTGTATGAGCGAGGAACCCTTTGGGTTGCCTAACTAATATAGACTCCATCATATAAGGAAGGCTACGTACCCAACCTCTATTAGCAGCATGGCGGTAGAATGAGCATAGAAGTCGGAGTCGAGCATTTACTGTTCTTGCAGAAAGGCTTCCTCCCTCTTGGCTTAAATTCCAATCCCTGAACTCTGCTAGGATTGTTGCTTCACGGTCGTGACCTAAGTCTCGCCAACATATGCTATTTGCCTCACACCAACCAAAAAATTGGTACAGCGCTTTTCCATAAGTTTTCCACGACTTCTTCGATTGCACTCTGCCGCGCTTGATCAAGTAAGCAATACAAAAATCTAGGGCATCCTCAACGACCTTACCGTCGTTAGAGATAAGTATTGGAAAGCCACTGTAGTTTTGACCATGAAGCTTGAACTTGTTTGTGCTTAATATCATGTCCATCTACACATCCTAGATACACATATCACACTGTCAAGTGGTAATCACGTCGTACCTGCGTCCGAGTTTGGGCAACAGCGTCAATGCTGGCAGCAAGGCGGGCGCAAAAATTGTAGTGCCAACGACGCTATCTTTGCTGCGATGGAAGGCGATCCTCATAACCTGGTGCCCGTGGTGGGTGAGGTGAATGGCGATCGCGGCAATCTAAAGTACGGGATGTTGGCCAGAGAGCAGGGCGTGGGCTATGGGCAATGTCCATCGCGAGTAGATTTTAAAACGAATGTGTTCATGCCAACCCCCGGCTTTCGTGGCAATGCGGCACGCACGTATTTTTACTTTAGACAGCGTTATGGCTTAACGCTGTCTAAACAGCGTGAGCAACTCTTTGCGGCATGGTCACGCCAAGACCCGGTGGATGCGAAAGAGTGCATTCGCAATCGGGTCATTGCGAAAAAAACGGGTGTGAGTAACCCGTTTGTTGCCCAGCATTGTGATTTAGTACTTGCCGCAGTTCGTGTTGGCGCGCGCTAAATTAAGAGCGCGCTAGTCCAAGAGAAAATGAGCACGCGCAACGGCAACGGGCTTTTCGGGAGTGTCCTGCCAAACATTGACCTGAACATTGGCAATTTGTTGGCCATGCTTGGTCACGCTGCAACTGGCGAAGAGTTCGCGGGCAAGTCCGGGGCGCAAATAGTCAATGGAGAAATCGACTGTTCGTGGCACAGCATGGCTTTCCCGAATCCACAGCAAATGCATGATGGCGGCCATCTCCATAAAGCCGCCGATCAGGCCGCCATGCAATGCCGGCAGTTGGTCATTGCCAATATTGTCCTGTTGGAACGGTAAGAAAAAGCGCAAATCGCCGTCCACTACGGCGAGCTTCATGCCAATTAGGCGCGCGTATGGGGAGAACTCCAGTAACGCCTCTGGACTTAATTGAGTACTTTGACTCATGGCGTGACTCCTTGAACAGCTTCCCCTTTAAAGCTTCGGCGTCGCATAAACGTTGCGACCCCGTAGGCTACGGGTTGAGTGTTACCTTCCTGATAAGCCGTTGCCCGCGTAAAGGCAATTTCCCGCCCCATGCGATAGCACTCAGCCGTGCAATAGACAGCAAGGCCCGGCGTGGCTGGCCGGAGATAATCAATGCGTAAATCCAGCGTGGGGTAGCCGCTCACCTCATCGAGTAACGAGAAGATGCTGAGTGCACTCGTGTTATCGATCAGGGTCGTAATCACGCCGCCATGCAGCACACCGGTGCGACTGTCGCCAACGAGTCGCTCCTGGTATGGCAGGCGAAGCGTAGCCCTGCCTCGCTCTCCTTGAACGAATTCGATTTGCAATACTCGACTGTGGGGGATATGGCAAAGCCAGTGGGCAATATCATTAAACAGTGCTGGGTTTTTAACCGGTAAAGGCAGACTCATGTGAACTCCGCTGCGGGCTGCCGAAAGTCAGGCTATTTTACCGCGACTCAGTACTCGCGTGATCAATTGGATTTCGACTAATCTTGAGTGAACGCTTTCATTTTCACATGAGTAAATCGATATGACCGTAGTCTTGCACCAGTGGGAGATTTCGCCGTTTTGTCAAAAAGTGGCAAAAGCGTTGAGCTATAAGGGCATCGCATTTGAGGCGGTTAATTACAACGGCGCTTTGGCAGCGAAAGTGCAAGGGCTGAGCAAAGTCGGCAAAGTGCCGGTGTTGGATATTAATGGCTTACGCATTCAAGACAGCACGCGTATTGCACGATATTTAGATGAGGCCTATCCAGATGCGCCGCGTCTTTACCCCCACAACTCACTGCTAAAGGCGCAGGTCGAGCTATGGGAAGACTGGTCTGATGAGCTGTTGTACTTTTACGAAGTGTATTTTCGCGTCAATGACCCGGTGGCCTTAAATGCGGCGGTAGATGTTGCGATGTTGGGCCGCCCCACCTACGAACGTATGGTGATGAAGCCGATGTTAAAAACTGCATTGAAAGCGATGCTGTACTTTCAAGGCCTGGGTCGTCTGTCCAGCGAGGATGTAGAAGCTGAGTTTCACCGTCATTTGGCGCGCATCGAAGTCACTCTAGCCGCCACGGGCTGGTTAGTAGGTGAAAGTAGAACCATTGCGGATATCGCAGTGGCTACTCAGCTATCCGAGGTGATTCGAACCAGTCAGCGCATGGGGCCAATCATTTTACAGCATCCACGTTTGGCTCAATGGCTTAAGGCCCAAGCTTAAATTGATACGCCTGTCATTAAATTGAAACAGTATTCTGGGTCGGTTTTGACTAGACTCAGCTCATTATGGATATCGAGTTGAAGCACCCATGGCCAAGTTTATTTCCGTTGCTCAACTGAAAGGGGGAGCCGGAAAAAGTACGGTGGTGACCAATCTGGTTGCCGCGCTGTCGCAAGAGTTCCACACCGGATTAATTGATGCCGATATGCCGCAAGGCACATCGGCACGCTGGGCTGCGATTCGTCAGACTCCACATAACAATAAGCCAGCTTTTGAGGTCCTCACCGCGTCATCGGTTAATGAATTGGCGTTGGCCGCAGAGCGCTTGGAAAGTGAATGCGATGTGGTGGTCATAGATCTACCGCCGCGCAGTCTTAAATACTTGCGTGAAGTCTTGCCTTACAGCGACTTGGTCGTCATGCCTCTAACGGCCTCAGCCGCTGATGTTTGGGCGACTGAGCAGCTGATGGAGGCCATTCGCGAAGGAAAGCGCACCAGTAAACGCTTAAAAGCCCGGCTGGTCTGGAACCGCCTGCGAACGAGTAAGGCAACAGAGCAATTTTTAGCAGATACCGCTGGGTTATTGCGGGCAAAGCAATTGGAGTCCCGTTTAGGACAACGCACGGCGTATGTAGAGGCATTAGGGCGTGGACTATCTGTACTCGAGTGGAGCGATGCAAAAGCAAGCGCAGAGTTCGCCATTTTTTACCAAGAGTTAAAGCAACAGCTAAAGCTCGACTGACCAGGAGTGCCGCGTTTGCCCATCACCGAGTTGACCCAGCGTATCGAGCGCGAGTTCATTATTGAAGTGGCGCCCGTGTATTTGGCTAAGGGCCGAATTCCGAAACTCGAGCGCGTGCAGAGTTGGCGAAGCCGGAGTTTATTGCCCTTATTAAATCGCTTACATGGCACCGTGACGGGCATGGTGCAGCAGCACATGCGGGTGGATGGGCATCGATTAGTCTGGCTACAAGGTGGCAATCGAGACGGTGAGCCCGTCGTGCTTTTGCATGGCTTTGGCGCCAGCAAGGAAAACTGGTTGCCGCTTCTACCGTTCTTGGCAAAGCGTTACCAAGTCTTTGTCCTAGATCTTCCCGGTTGGGGGGAAAGCCAGTTTCATGCGGATGCGCTTTATGGCATGGATGAGCAAGTCAGTCGCGTGGCGACCTGGCTGGCCGCTGCGGTATCAGGGCCTGCGCATGTTGTCGGTAGCTCAATGGGTGGCGGGGTGAGTGGATTATTGGCTGGCCGCTATCCACATCTCGTGCGCTCGCTGACCCTCATGAATGCAGCTGGGGTCGCCGGTAAGGAGCACACGCCGTTTGAGCTGGGATTGCTGCAAGGGCGCAATGGCTTGATTGCCCATAATCTTAAAGGTGTTTTTGATTTATTGAGGATGACCATGTCGAGTCGCTGGCTAGCTGCCCTCATGGCCCCTGCGATGTCTAGCGATTTAATTTCTCGACGACACGTGAATGAGCATTTGTTTCGCCAGCTTTTGGCGCTGAGCCCGGACCCAGAGCTGCCAGCGTTTTCCAGTGTGGTTGCTCCCACGCAGGTGATCTGGGGGCGGGACGATAAGGTCTTGCATGTGAGCTGTAGCGATGTCTTTCAGCGACTAATTCCCCATGCGAAGGTGACCATTCTGAATGGCATTGGTCATTTACCCATGGTCGAAGTGCCGCGCGTAACGGCGCGAATTCTGCGACAGCATTGGCGACAAGCCACCTAAAACATCTGGTGGCTTGTCGCGATGCAGCATGAGTGGCCTTAGAAGCGGAACTTGCCGGCCAAGATGTCGGCAAACATTGCATTGTCTAACGGGGTATATGCTGTAGTGCCTGGCAGCAACACATACAATGCCTCACCGTTGCACTGGCTGGGGTCAAAACCTTCCTTTTTCAGACCAGCCTTTTGGTATTTGAATGTGCCCGTGGTTTCCATGGCGGCTTTCACGCGCAGAAACACCGGTACGGCATAGCTTGGCAATTCACGCTTCAGGTGCTGATACAGCCCTGCAAAATCCGTCGTCATACCGGCGTGTGGCGTGATGGCAGCCATGCCTGCACGTCCGTTGGTGTTAGGAATTTCCACGCCATAAACCACCGCCTCGGCGAGGTCATGGTGGGCAGTCATGATGTTTTCGACTTCAGTGGTTGAAACGTTTTCACCTTTCCAGCGGAAAGTGTCGCCGGTACGGTCAACGAACTGGGCATGACGGAAACCGATTTCACGCATGAGGTCGCCGGTGTTGAAGTACTTGTCACCGGCGGTGAAGACATCGGTGAAGATACAGGAGCTGTTTTTGCCCTGATCGGTGTAGCCATCAAACGGTGTTTTATCCGTAATTTCACCGATCAGTAGGCCGACCTCACCGCGCTTCACTTTAATCATGCGGCCTTTTTTGTCGCGCACGGGCGCTTCGGCATCTTTATCATATTTCACCAATGCATAAGGCATAGGCGAGAAACCGACGGTGTTGTCGAAGTTAAAGATGTTGGTAAAGCCCACATTGCCTTCCGACGAGGCGTAGAGCTCTGCGACTTCTTCGATGCCGAAGCGCTCCTTGAAGCTGCCCCAGATGTTCGGGCGCAAGCCGTTACCGACCATTTTGCGGACTTGATGCTGACGATCCGCGGCACTGGCTGGACGCTCCAGCAGATAACGGCAGAGCTCGCCCACATAGCCGATGGCGGTGGCGTTGAATTTGCGGCAGTCATCCCAGAACTCGCTGGCAGAGAACTTACGACGTAGCGCGATACCGGCATTGCCGGCTAGCACGGAGCCCCAACAGACCACCATGGCCGTGGCGTGATAGAAGGGCAGTGTGGCGTAGAGTACGTCGTCTTTGCCGAGGTTGAAGGTGAAGCCAAAGCCACCGTAAGCCTTCATCCAACGGCCGTGATTGAACACGGCGGCCTTGGGTAGGCCGGTGGTGCCAGAGGTGTAAATATAGAACAGACCATCTTTGCGGAAGGTGTTCTTGGTGGTTGGCGGGTTGTAGCTCGGGCAGCCCTGCAGTTCGATAGCGAGATTGTGCCATTCGTTGGGTGCTGTCCCGACTTCGGTGCGAGTGTCGGCATCGGCGAGCCAGAAGCAATCTTTTGTGTCGACGTCTAACGAGTCCTGAACATCAATCAGGTTTTGCACACATTCGGCACCGGCAATGATGCGTTTGGGTTTAACCAAGTTCACGCTGTGCGTGAGTACTTTGCCGGTTTGTGCCGTGTTTACCATGGCGCATACAACGCCGATTTTCGCCAAGCCAGCAACTGTAGCGAGCAGTTCTGGACGATTCTCGATCAGTACAATAACGACGTCGCCTTTTTGCAGGCCTTGGGCTAAGAAGTAGTGCGCAATGCGATTGGACCACTGATTTAATTCAGCATAAGTCACCTTGCAGTCGCGGTAGTAAATGGCAACGCCATGGGGGTTTTCCATGGTGGCTTTTTCAATGGCCCAGGCTAAGCCTACGGTTTCTGTATTGTCGGTGCTATTGGCCATCATCAGGCCGCGTACCATACGAGGTGCTTTTAACGCGAGCGCTGGGATTTTGCGCAGAAAATCAATGGGGCTGATGACGTCTTGATGTTGGGCCATGTGGGTGTGTCCTCGACAGACTAGGCGACCTGCCGTAGCGGTCGCGCAAACAAAAAAAAGAGCGCGTTTGGGCGCTCTATTGCGTGCGGGTAACTTAACTGTGCAGCACCAGTCTCGCAAGACTTGACAGGCGAGTGACGCGGGTCAAAGTCAGAATTAACCCTGACCCGCGCAGATACTTAGCGTTTTTTGCCTGGCAACGTGCCGTTAAGCTTGCAGATGATGCCGAGCATGACCTCATCGGCACCGCCGCCGATGGAGGCGAGACGGCCATCGCGGTAAGCGCGCGCCAACGGATTATCCCAAGTGAAACCTTGACCGCCCCAGTACTGCAGGCAACTGTCGGTCACTTCGCGCATTAAACGACCTGACTTTAACTTGGCCATAGAAGCCAGCATGGTGACATTCTCGCCAGCCACATGCTGCTCACATACCGAGTGCACGAGACCGCGTAAGCACTCGATTTCAGTTTGCAGCTCGGCCAATCGGTAATGCACCACTTGCTGGTCCAGCAGAGGCTTGCCGTAAATCATGCGTGAGCGGGCATATTCGGTGGTGAGTTCAATGCACTTGGTCAGCCCGCCGAGGGCGCTGGCGGCACAGAAAATGCGCTCCTCTTGGAACTGCATCATCTGCATCATGAAACCCATGCCTTCACCACCAATGACGTTGGTTTGCGGCACGCGCACGTCATCAAAAAATACTTGTGCCGTATCCGAACTGCGCTGACCGAGCTTGTTAATGGGCTTGGAGAAGGAGATACCTGGCGTCTTCGACGGCACGATGATCAGCGATTTATTGTTGTAGGGGCCTTCATCGCTGGTGTTGGCTAGCAAGCAAAAGAAGTCGGCCTGCAAGCTGTTAGTGATCCACATTTTCGAGCCGTTAATGACATATTCATCGCCCTCTTTAACGGCGCGCGTTTTGATGGCAGCCACGTCGGAGCCCGCGTGGACTTCACTTACTGCGATTGAAGCGACCATGTCGCCGGCAATAGCCGGACGAAGAAATTTAGCGCGCAATTCAGCCGAGCCAAAACGGGCAATGGCCGGGGTTGCCATGTCTGTTTGCACGCCAATGGCCATGGGAATGCCGCCACAACCAATGCGGCCTAACTCTTCAACTACGACCATGTTATAGGAGTAATCCAAACCCGAACCGCCATCTTCAACGGGCTTACAGATACCAAGCAGGCCAAAATCACCCATCTTTTTAAATAAGGTGTGAGCGGGGAAGCGACCGGCTTCTTCCCACTCATCCACATGCGGATTGACATCGTTTTCAACAAACTGGCGGGCAGTGCGTCGCAGTGCATCGTGTTCTTCGGTAAATCGCATGGTAAAAGTCCTTAAAAAACGCCGGCTATTTATGCTTGAAGGCGCGGTCGGATTCGCGCTGACCGTAAAGTCACACGTAACATAGACGGTGACGAACTTTTTTGCAAAAGCTCAAACGGATTATTTTGGAGTCACTGTGTTAGCTAACGTGAATATGCATTTACAACCCATTTTGACTCCTGGTGTGGACGCCTTGGCATGGGCAGCACCCCACCAAAGCAGTGTGCGTATTGCACTGCTTTCGGCGGGTGTTTTATTGATGACAGGCCTACTGACCGGACTTTGGAAGTACCTGGCGATTGCCAAAAGCCCGCAGGCGAGAGCGCCTTACTATGTAGACATTGCACACCGGGCATCCCTGCTCTATGCCTTTGCCGCTTTATTAATGGCCGCGATGGCTGCGCTGAGCCCGTGGTCGGTGAGTGTCACTTGGCTGGCCACCACCGGCCCCATCGTGTTCTTCTTTGCGGCCGTGTTTACCTACCTCATTCACGGCTGGCTCAATGACACCCGTAACCAGTTGGCCAAGCCGCATCGCCTCGGTCGCTTTACGCTGCCGGGCTGGCTTCTGCACGGTTTTATGGGTGTGTTGGCCGTGGTTGAAATTGTCGGCGCAGGGGTATTGGTGGCAGGGTTGTTTCAGCGACTGCTCTAGTGCTTCGCTGAGGTTTTTAGCCCGTTAGGGTTCGAGTTTCAATGCAATTGCGACCCTTGGCCTTGGCCGAATACAGCGCTTCATCTGCATAATGAATTAGCTCTTGCGAAGTCAGTTGCGGGTCTCGGTTCTGGCACACTAGGCCAAAGCTAGCCGTGACCTGTAAGCGGGTTTGGTTGTCCGTTATCACGTCAGCAGCCATAAGCTGCTGGCGGCAACGTTCGAGCACGATCATGGCCTCGGCGAGGTGCGTGTCGGGCAAAATCAGCATGAACTCTTCGCCGCCATAACGGCCCACATGGTCGCTTTCGCGCAGGGTCTCGCGGAGAACACGAGCTGCTATTTGCAGGACACGGTCGCCCATGGGGTGGCCCCAGGTATCGTTCACTTTTTTGAAGTGGTCGAGATCCAAAATAACAACGGAGAGTGGGATAGGCTTGCGCTGAATGCGTACAAGCTCTTGGTCTAACAAGTCTAGAATACTGCGGCGATTATGCAGGTTGGTTAGGGCATCGGTTCGACTCAATTGATGGATGCGTTCTTCGCGTACCCGCCACCAAGCCAGCATTTGATCGGCCATTAAGGTGAGGAAAACCAAAAATGGCGCGGCAAAGAAAAGCGTACTGTTCATCCAGAACAAATCGCTGGCCTGATCAGTCGACACCATCCGCACAGGAGCGTAAGGAATATAGCCAAAGACACTGGCATAGCTCAGCCCAACAATCGCGAATAATGCTGTGATGAAGGCCAACCACACGGGGAGGCGATTATGCAAGATGAAGCCAAAAATAGGGCCGCCCAGCAGCACCACGCCAGCACAGAACGACAGGGTGCCGATGGAGTAGCTCATCAACACTAAGCTCAGGGCATAGAACTGTAGTGTCACGTATTGATACAGCAGAAAATTGGGCCAGCGGCGACGCAATAACAGGCCAACTAGGGCAAGGCCAATGCCAGCGAGAATCAGCCAAGCTTCCACGACCATGAAAAAATGCACGACATCGACATGAATCAAGGCGTCTCTATCGGTGCGATTCAGCACATACAGCGACCAGAGAATGTACTGAAAATATAACGGAATCAGCAACGCGATCAGAATGAGCGACTTGTCTACGGCACTCCACTCCAAGGCGGCAGCGAGGCGCAGACGCAGATTCCGGTTCAGCAGCATGATGGCTTAGCTCCCAGACATCACATATTTAGACAGCAAATCCCGGGCTTTCACTTCGGCGTCCATGACCGTCATAAAAGTGTAAGCGCCCATGAGTTTTCGGCTAAGAAACATGAACTCTTTGGGCGGCACAGTGAAATGCCGCGTCGCAGCGGAGCGAGCTGCTGCTGAGGTCGCGCGAATGTGTAACTTGCTTTTAGCCCAGCAATAAGCGCCCTCGGCGTTAAGCAGCTCACGTGGCACTTTGCTGCTTTCAGCGAAAGGCTCAAAGGCTAGAAAGGCAAGGTCAATAAAGCCTTCCAACGTGCCGAGCTTCATACCGTCGAAAAAGCGATAGCCTTTCATGGCGGCCTTCATAGCATCACGATCGGCATGAAAAGCCGCACGGGTCATGCCGCGAGCTAGGTCGAGAATGTCGGCAGGGAAGTCGCGCACAGCACCGAAGTCCAGCAGCACAATACGGTCGAGTTGGGCGTTGGCATCCACAGAAATTTGCACGAGGTAGTTGCCAAAATTGGGGTCTGTTTGAATCTGGCCCCACTGGAACACTTCCTGGCAGCATATTTCTAAGGCTGCGATAGCCAGCGCATTTTTGCGCGCTGCTGGCAGGCTAAGTACGGCGTCGCTGTTAACGGGTACGCCGTGCTCAAACGACATCACCAGCAAATGATCACCACAGTATTCGGGGAAAATTTTCGGCACCACAAAACGCGGGTCGTCCTTCAGAAACTCTCGGAAAAGCCGCGTGGTTTCTGCTTCCAGCGGATAGTTCACTTCGCGATGCATCATCATGCGAACTTCTTCTAGCCACTCGTCGAACTCGCGTGTTTGTGGCACGGCTCGGGTTAGCCGCAGCATTTGGGTGACCAAATTTAAGTCGCTGTCGATGGCTTCAGCCACGCCCGGGTATTGAATTTTCAATACCATTTCGGCGCCATCACTGCGACGGCGTGCCCGATGCACCTGCGCCAGTGAGGCCGCGCCAAGCGGCTCAGGATTAATGTCGAGTTCGTTGAAACGGCTGCCCAGCTGAGTCCGCACCAATGGTTCCAACGAGGACCACTCTAATGCCGTGGTACTGTCGTTGAGCTTATGCAACGCCGTGGTGATTTCGGGTGGCAGAAAGTGCTCGCCATACAACGCCATCATCTGACCAATTTTGACCACGCTGCCTTTGAGTTTGCCGAGCTCTCCCACTAAGTACTCGGCCTGTTCGCCAAGGGCTTTACGGCGTGTGCTGGCACGGTTTTCTGGCGCGGCAAAGAGCGAGCCTGCAGCCGATGCTGCCATGCGCGACCCAGCCACCAGCGAGGCTTTGGCAATGGAAAAGCGGCGCTCAAACGCACCTGTTTTGAGACGAGTTAAGCGGTCATCGCTCATGCAAGCTTTCCTGTGCAATAAATCTTCGGTCTAGTTTACCTGAACTGCTTGCCAGCCTTCGGCGCTTTCCGTCGCTCGATTTTCTTCGGCGAGCTTAATGAGGTGAGCCAGCAGACTGTACTTGGCGATGCCATGGAGCCAGGGTGCAACATCGTCATACACCGTGAGCACCAGGTCAGCGAGAGCTTGGGGGCTATGGGTCAGGCAGCGCAGGACTTTATCTTCGCGCTGCTGCCGATGCGCCAGTGTGCCGTTAATAACAGGGTTGGCATCTGCCATGACGCGCCCGTGGCCCGGCAATAATGCGGTCAGCTGCAAGGGCAGCAGCTTACGCAGTGATGCTAGGTAGTCTCCAAGGCGGCCATGAGGCGGAATGATGACCACTGTTGAGCCTTGAATAAGATGGTCGCCGGTAATTAACCAGCCATCCTCGGGGGCATGAAAACAAAGATGGTTTTCAACATGGCCGGGCGTGTGGATGACGTGTAACGGCCATCCCAAGTCCTGAAAGCAATCCCCGTCTTGAAGAGTGTGATTAATCTCAGTGTCACGGTCTTGGCTGGGATCACTGGCTAAGGGCGACATGCCGAAGACCAGAGCCCCGGTTGCAGCGACCAGAGCGGAGCACCCCGGTGAATGATCGCGATGGGTATGCGTTAACAATATATGGGTCAGTGGCTTGCCACTATCGGCGACCGCCTGCATTAGCGCTGAGAAATGTTGTTCGTCCGCAGGGCCTGGATCGACACAAACCACGTTATCTCGGCCAATCAGCAAATAGCTGTTGGTGCCGGGGCCCGTCATCATGCTGGCATTGGGCGCAGTAATCCGGGTGACGCGGGGGCTGAGCGCTACGGCCACACCGGGCGAAATGGTCACATCGTGCTGAGTGGCAACATCGGTAGCACTGGGTGTCATGGGTTATCTCAACAGCATTTTGAAATTCATGCTGCGCTTTTATCACAGCGTAGCGTTGGCAGCGCAGGTCAGGCCTCTATACTAGTGGCTAATTTTATCGACTTGATCGATGTGCCTGATGAGATACCACCATGCTTACCGTGATTTCGCCTGCCAAAACCCTGGATTATGAGTCGCCCTTACCTGCTGATTTAGCGACTTCACGCCCAGGCTTCCTAAGCGACTCTGCTGAGTTAGTGGCAGTTTTGCGCGATTACACGCCTGCGCAAGTGGCTACACTGATGTCGCTTTCAGACAAACTGGCTGCACTCAATGTGGCGCGCTTTCAGACGTGGCATCAGGAATTTTCTGAGCCTGAGGCGAGACCGGCACTGTTTGCTTTTAAGGGTGATGTCTATACCGGCTTGGATGTGACGCGTTTGAGTGCCACTGAATTAGCGCGTGCACAACAGCATTTACGCATTTTATCGGGGCTCTATGGGCTGTTACGGCCCTTGGATTTGATGCTGCCTTATCGACTTGAAATGGGCACTGAACTGCCGAATCCGCGAGGAAAGCAGCTTTACGATTTTTGGGGTGAACGTATTACGCAGGCATTGAATGCAGCGTTAGCAGAGCAGGGCGATGATGTGTTAATCAATTTGGCCTCAAATGAATACTTCCGTTCGGTTCAGCCGAAAAAATTAAATGCCACGATTTACACGCCACAGTTTAAAGACGAAAAAAACGGCCAATATAAAATGATTAGCTTTTTTGCCAAAAAGGCCCGGGGCCGTATGGCGGCATGGCTGTTACAAAACGATGTTCGCCAACCTAACGATCTGCGCGATTTTGACGTGGACGGCTATGCCTTTAATAGTGCCCTTAGCTCGGGCCAAACCCTTGTATTTACACGTCGCGAAGGAGTATCGCCATGAGCTTTCAAGCCTTAACTGCCGAGCAGCAGCTACAACTTGAAGCGGCTGCTTTTCGCCGTTTGGTAGCGCATTTGCAGGTGCGCACTGACGTGCAAAATATGGATTTGATGAACTTGTCGGGCTTCTGTCGTAACTGCCTGTCTAAGTGGCTTCGAGCGGAAGCTGAGCAGCAAGGAATCGCCTTATCGGATGCTGCCGCTCGTCAGCAGGTGTATGGCATGCCCTATGAGGACTGGAAGGCAGCCCACCAAAAGCCTTAAACTCGCGCCCTAATTTTGCTTTACGAGGAATTGACCGTGTCCGTGGAAACCATTAAAGCCCTGCAAGCCGACCACTTTGGTCGCTGGAAAAACCGTGAAGCCATTGCCGAATCTATGATTCCGGTGCTGGGCCGCCTAGCCCGCGAGCGCAACGTCGTGGTGACGGTTTTTGGTCGCTCCTTGGTCAATCGTTCGGTTATTCAAATCCTCAAGAGCCACCGTCGCGTCCGTATGATTGCCGGTGATCTGTCGGTGGTTGATACCTTCCCTATCCTTGAAATCATTGCAGCGCTGGATGTGGGCACTTGCGAAATTGATATCGGCAAGCTCGCCATTGATTACCGTGAAAACGGCAATGGCAGTGATTTGCGCGCCTTTGTTGCCGCTGCTGTGCAGCCGGGCATTGGCTTAACGCCGCAGGGCGAGCCACGCGATGTTGTGCTTTATGGCTTCGGTCGTATTGGCCGCATCCTGGCGCGTTTGCTGATTGAGAAAGCCGGCAATCTGGGCGGTCTGCGTCTGCGTGCCATCGTCGTGCGCAAGACCACCGATGGCGATCTGCAGAAGCGTGCGTCGCTGCTGCGTCGTGACTCCATCCACGGTCCGTTCGAAGGCACCATCGCGGTCGATGAAGAAAACGAAGCCATCATCGCCAATGGCAACTTTATCAAGGTCATCTACGCCTCGCAGCCGGAAGATATCGACTACACCGCCTATGGCATCAGCAATGCGCTGCTCATCGACAATACCGGCAAGCTCAAGGATGACATCGGTCTCGGCCGTCACCTGACCTGCCCGGGCGTGACTCGCGTGATTCTCACGGCGCCGGCCAAGGGCAACATCAAGAACCTGGTCTATGGCGTCAACAACGACACCATCACCGATGCCGACACCATTTTGTCTGCCGCGTCCTGCACCACCAACGCCATCACCCCCGTGCTCAAGGTCATGAACGACCATTTTGGCATTCTGTCTGGCCACGTTGAGACTGTGCACTCGTTCACCAACGACCAGAACCTCATCGACAACTACCACAAGGCTGATCGCCGTGGTCGTTCCGCCGTGCTCAATATGGTCATCACCGAAACCGGTGCTGCCAAGGCCGTGGCCAAGGCGCTGCCGGAACTGCTCGGCAAGCTCACCGGTAACTCGATTCGCGTACCGACGCCGAATGTGTCCATGGCTATTCTTAGCCTGACGCTGGAGAAGGCCGCTAGCAAGGAAGAGATTAACGAGTTCCTGCGTCAGGTCTCGCTGCATTCGAACTTGCAAGATCAGATCGACTTTACGAACTCCACGGAAGTGGTGTCATCTGACTTTATCGGGTCGCGTTCGGCAGGTGTCTTCGATGCCCAAGCCACCATCGTGAATGGCAATCGCGCTAACCTCTATGTCTGGTACGACAACGAGATGGGTTACAGCTGTCAGGTCATGCGTATTGCTGAGCAAGTGTCCGGCACGCACTACCTGCATCTGCCTATTGAGGGCTGAGGTAAGCCTGATTCCGGCGTTGTGCAGCTGGTCTAAAAGCGGGAGCTTCGGCTCCCGTTTTGCTTTTCATGATGCTGCATTTCACTATAATCCAGTCGATATGCTGTCGAAGGAATCGGCTTGCGCGCTGTACTTCGTTGGTCGTACAAAACAATGATTCGCTGTGGAATAACTCATGATTAAAATCAAGCGAGGGCTGGACCTGCCCATAGCAGGTGCGCCAGCTCAAATGCTGACAGGGATTGCTCAAGTTAACAGCGTCGCGGTACTCGGAGCCGATTATCCCGGACTGCAACCCACCATGAAAGTGGCTGAAGGCGATGCCGTTATCACAGGGCAGGCGTTGTTTTCGGATAAGAAAAATACCGATGTGATTTTTACCGCCCCCGCCAGTGGGCGAGTTCGCGCCATTCATCGTGGTGCGCGACGAGCATTTATTTCCTTGGTTATTGATGTTGATCAGAGCAACACCGAGTCCGTGGCATTTACGGCCTACGATCGTGCCGCACTAGCAACACTTGATACGAGCCAGGTGACATCTCAGCTACTGGCATCGGGTCTATGGGCTGCTCTGCGGACGCGACCGTTTAGTAAGGTGCCGGTGCCAGGCACTGTGCCAGTCGCCGTTTTTGTCAACGCTATGGATACTAATCCGCTGGCAGCTGACCCCTCTGTGGTGATCGCTCAGGATGAGCAAGCCTTTGTCGATGGTCTGACGGTCCTGTCTCGTCTCACCCAAAAGTTATGGCTGGTGCGTTCACCCGAGGCGACATTCGCCACGGGTCCGGCATCCGTGGAGTCATTTGCCGGACCTCATCCTGCAGGACTCGTCGGCACCCATATTCATTTTTTATCGCCGGCCTCTGCGTCACGCACGGTTTGGCACCTGAACTATCAGGATGTGATGGCGATCGGGCGTTTATTCGTTTCTGGGCGATTAGACACTCGCCGTGTCGTCTCCCTAGCGGGCCCGGTTGTGCAGCGTCCACGTTTGGTGGAGACGCGTTTGGGCGCTTGCTTAACTGAATTGACCGCGGGTGAGTTGGCGCCCGGCGAAAACCGAGTGATTTCGGGCTCAGTCTTGTCGGGACGTCATGCGCAGGGTGCCGAGGGGTATTTGGGGCGCTACCACTTGCAAGTTTCGGCCTTGGCTGAGGGGCGCGAGCGCGAGTTGCTGCACTACTTCCGTCCCGGCACACATCGCAGTTCAGTGCTCAATCTGTACCTCGGTAAATTCCTGCGAAAAACATTTCCGTTAACGACCAGTACCAACGGCTCAGAACGAGCCATGGTGCCTGTTGGCACTTATGAGCAAGTTATGCCTCTGGATATCTTGCCGACACAGCTGCTGCGTAGCTTGTTAATTGGAGATACCGATCAAGCACAGGCCTTAGGTTGCTTAGAGTTGGATGAGGAAGATCTGGCGCTGTGTACGTATGCCTGTCCGGGTAAATATGAGTACGGGCCCATTCTGCGCGATGTGCTAACCAGCATTGAAAAGGAGGGCTAAGTCTTGAGCTGGCTAAAAAATAAATTAGAAGACATGGCGCCCGACTTTCAGAAAGGTGGCAAGCATGAGAACTGGGCGGCGTTGTTTGAAGCCGTTGATACCTTTTTCTACAGCCCGAAAAAAGTCACTCATGCGGCTGCTCATGTGCGTGATTCTATAGACCTGAAACGCATCATGATTATTGTCTGGGCCGCGACGTTCCCCGCCATGCTGTTGGGGATGTGGAACGTCGGAAATCAAGCGTTGTTGCTCTTGGCAAATGCCCAAGGGGCCAGCCCAGATCAGCTCACAGAAGCCTGGCGCGTGGCAGTGATTAGTTTAGTGGCAGGCTTTGACCATCAAAGCTGGTGGGACTGTCTTATCTATGGCGCGACCTATTTTGTGCCTATTTACTTGGTCACCTTTGTGGTTGGCGGTTTCTGGGAAGTGCTGTTTGCCCAAAAGCGTGGACATGAAGTGAATGAAGGCTTTTTCGTCACCTCCGTGCTCTTTGCCTTGATTTGTCCGCCAACCATTCCTTTATGGCAAGTGGCACTTGGAATCAGCTTTGGCGTGGTCGTGGCGAAAGAAGTCTTTGGTGGCACCGGAAAGAACTTTGTCAACCCGGCGCTCGCGGGTCGTGCATTCTTGTTTTTTGCTTACCCGGCACAACTTTCTGGCGATACCGTGTGGACAGCCGCTAATCCGAGTCTCTGGGGTCAGGCCATTGATGGCTTTACTGGCGCAACCGCGCTGGGCCAGGCCAGTGCGTCAGGTTACGAAAATATCCAACGTATTGGCGAAAGTGGTTTGCAGCCGCTGACCTGGTTCGATGCGTTTATCGGTGCCATTCCGGGTTCGGTGGGTGAAGTTTCCACCGCCGCCATTCTGATCGGCGCTGTTATTTTGCTGGCCACCCGTGTGGCCTCTTGGCGAATCATGGCAGGTGTTTTACTGGGCATGATGGCGACGTCTCTCCTCCTGAATGCAGTGGGTTCAGATACCAACCCGATGTTTGCGATGCCTTGGTATTGGCATTTTGTGCTCGGCGGCTTTGCGTTCGGCATGGTGTTTATGGCCACCGATCCTGTTTCTGCGGCCATGACGCACACGGGCCGTTGGATTTTTGGTGCGGTGATTGGAATCATGACGGTGTTGATTCGTGTCGTGAATCCGGCGTATCCGGAAGGGGTGATGCTGGCCATTTTGTTCGCCAACCTGACCGCGCCACTCATCGACTATTTCGTGATTCAAGCCAACATTAAGCGGAGGGCAGCACGAAATGTCTAATGAATCCAATGCCCGAACCATTACGGTCGCCGTTGTTCTCTCGGTCGTGTGCTCCATTGCGTTGGCTGCTGCCGTTACGCTGTTAAAGCCGATACAAGAAGTGAACCGTGCGTTAGATAAGCAGCGAAAGATTTTGTCGGCAGTCGGTATATTGGCTGAAGGGGAGGGCAGCGCTGCGCAAGTCCAAAGCGAGTTTGCTCGTTTAGAGCGTTATTTGGTCGACTTGGACACCGGTGCGTATCGTCGTTTGACTCTTGATGATCCTTACGACCAACGTAAAGCCACGCGTGATCCCGAGAAATCCATTGCACTCACGCCTGAGCAAGACATTGCGAGTCTTAAGCGTCGTGCCTTGCAAGCCGATGTCTATGTACTGCGTGGCCCGGATGGTAAAGCCTCGCGCTTGGTTCTGCCAATCTCAGGCTATGGCCTGTGGTCAACGCTGTATGGCTATCTCGTGCTTAAAAGTGATGCTAATACCGTCGCTGGCATTACCTTTACCGAGCATGCAGAAACGCCTGGCTTGGGGGGGGAAGTCGATAACCCTTCGTGGAAAGCAAGTTGGGCAGGCAAACAGGTGTATGCCGATGTGCAGAGCGCGCCGGTTTTGACTTTACGCAAAGGCGTGAACTTGGAAAAACCGGAAGCAGTGCATCAAATTGATGCCCTATCTGGCGCCACGCTGACCAGTGATGGTGTTACGCATTTAGTCCAATTTTGGTTAGGCGACTTAGGTTTCCGTAAGTTTTTGGCCAAGGTTCGCGAGACAGGAGTTTGATGATGTCCGACAAGCAAAGCATTCGCGATATTTTGGTTCAGCCCATTCTTAATACCAACCCGGTGGTGTTTCAGGTGTTGGGGATTTGTTCGGCGTTGGCGGTGACTGCCAACATGAAAACGGCGTTGGCCATGTCTATCGGCCTGACCGTGGTCACAGCGTTTTCCAACCTGTTTATTTCCATGATTCGCGACTTCATTCCCAACGCCATCCGCATTATCGTGCAGATGGTGGTGGTGGCATCGCTGGTGATTATTGTTGATCAGTTTTTGCAGGCCTTTTCGCCAGCCATTGCGAAGCAGATGTCGGTGTTCGTCGGTTTGATCATTACCAACTGTATTGTCATGGGTCGGCTCGAGGCCTATGCCATGAAAAATCCTCCGGGCCGAAGCTTTATGGATGGCTTGGGGAATGGTTTAGGTTATTCAGCATTGCTGTTGGTTGTCGGCACCGTGCGCGAAATCTTTGGCGCGGGCACATGGTTTGGGCTGCCGGTACTGCTACCCATTTCGCAGGGCGGCTGGTATTTACCCAATGGCTTAATGTTGCTGCCGCCGTCAGCGTTTTTCCTGATCGGCTTCATCATTTGGGCATTACGCAGCTGGAAACCTGAGCAACAAGAAAAAGATGAGTTCCGCATTGCGCCGAATTCCAAGGCACAGCAGACGCATTAACGGAGCGCCATCATGGAACATTACATCAGTCTTTTTGTGCGTTCAGTGTTTATTGAGAACATGGCGCTAGCCTTCTTCTTAGGCATGTGCACGTTCTTAGCGATATCCAAGAAAATTCAAACGGCCATCATGTTGGGGATCGCCGTGGTCGTGGTCATGGCTTTGACCATGCCGATCAATAACTTGGCGTTTAACTATTTGCTCAAAGCCGGCGCCCTTGAATGGACCGGAATGACCGACGCCGACAGTGTGGATTTGAGCTTTCTCGCGCTCATGGTCTACATCTGCATCATCGCGGCCTTTGTGCAAATTTTGGAGATGTTTCTCGATAAGTATGTTCAGTCGCTTTATAACGCGCTGGGCATATTCTTACCGTTGATTACCGTGAACTGTGCCATTTTAGGTGGTGCTTTGTTTATGCAGCAGCGCGAGTACAACTTGCCAGAAAGTGTGGTCTTTGGCATTGGCGCGGGCTTTTCTTGGGCGCTGGCTATTGCTCTGTTGGCGGGTATTCGCGAGAAGCTGAAATACAGTGATGTGCCTGCCGGTCTAAAGGGCTTGGGCATTACGTTTATTACCGTGGGCCTGATGTCGCTGGGCTTCATGTCGTTCTCTGGCATACAGCTCTAAGGAGAGGGGAAGGTCATGTCCACTGAATATATTCTGCTGCTCAGTATGCTGATGTTCACTGGTATCGTGGTGAGCTTGGTGTTGGTGATTTTGGGCGCTCGTGCCAAATTAGTGTCCGTTGGTAATGTGGTTCTCGACATTAATGGCGATGCCGAAAAACGCATTCAAATTGAAAGCGGCGGCAAGCTTTTAGGCGCCTTGGCCGATCAGAAGATTTTCTTGTCGTCTGCCTGCGGTGGTGGCGGCTCTTGCGGCCAGTGCCGAGTCAAAGTGAAGTCGGGTGGTGGCGACATTTTACCAACCGAAGAACCGCACTTTACCAAGCGTGAAATTAAAGAAGGCTGGCGCTTAGGGTGTCAGCTGCAAGTTAAGCAAGATATGGACATTGAGCTAGATGAAGAGCTCTTTGGCGTGAAGCGTTGGGAGTGCGAAGTCATTTCTAACGAAAACGTAGCTACCTTTATTAAGGAGCTAACACTCAAGCTCCCTGAAGGCGAGGATGTGCATTTCCGTGCCGGTGGTTATGTGCAGTTGGAAATTCCACCTTACGAGTGCGAATACAAAGACATGGACATTCAGCCGGAATACCGCGCTGATTGGGAAAAGTTCAATCTCTTTAGCGTTAAGTCCAAGACAACCGAAACCACCATTCGCGCATACTCCATGGCGAACTACCCGGATGAGAAGGGTCTTTTAAAGTTCAATATCCGTATCGCCACACCGCCGTTGCGCCAGCTCAATGAAATTCCGCCTGGCAAGATGTCCTCCTATGTATTCTCCCTCAAGCCCGGTGACAAGATCACGGTCTTCGGTCCGTTTGGTGATTTCTTTGCCAAAAATACCGAAGCTGAAATGATCTTTATTGGCGGTGGCGCGGGTATGGCACCCATGCGCTCGCACATTTTCGATCAGCTGCGACGCTTGAAGAGCAAGCGCAAAATCAGCTTTTGGTATGGCGCACGTTCGCTGCGTGAAACCTTCTACGTCGATGAGTACGATCAGCTGGCCGCTGAGAACCCAAGTTTCCAGTGGCATCTCGCGCTATCTGAGCCCCAGCCTGAAGATAATTGGACGGGCATGACGGGTTTTATTCATAACGTGCTCTATGAGAACTATCTGAAGGATCATCCTGCGCCCGAAGATTGCGAGTTCTATATGTGTGGTCCACCCATGATGAACGCGGCTGTCATCAAGATGCTTGAGGACTTGGGCGTAGATCGCGAAAACATTCTGCTTGATGATTTTGGTGGTTAATTCGTTGCACGGGTTGCGTGCGGGTTTCTTACTGATACTGGCGTTGTTGGCCGGTTGCAGTAATCCGCCGCCGCCGCCCATCGCGGTCTCTGGCGTCGCTTTTTACAGCATGCGTTGGCAGGTTCAAGTGGCTGAGCTGCCAAATGGCATGACGGCTACCGCCCTACAAAAGCAAATGCAAGCCCGCTTAGATGCAGCCAATGCTGTGTTGTCCACCTATCAAACAGACACCGAGTTGATGCGCTTGAATGCCGCGCCATTACAGACGTGGCAGCCGGTGAGCCGGCTCTTGGGCAGAACCTTACAGCGAGCGCTTCAAGTCAGTGAAGCTACAGACGGTCGTTACGATGTCACCGTTGGGCCATTGGTAGACCTCTGGGGATTTGGTGCCGTAAGCAAACCGCGCCGAGTTCCATCGGATTCGGATATCGCTCAGGCGCGCTCGCGTATGGGTTGGCGTCATCTGGCACTTTCGGCAAAAGCTGACCGAGTGATGAAGCAGCGCGCAGTGGCCATTGACCTATCCTCCGTGGGCGAAGGAGCTGGGGTTGATGATTTGGCGGCCACACTGGAGGCCTTAGGTATTCAAGATTATCTGGTGGGCATTGCCGGTAGTTTGCGTGCCCAGGGTAAGCGGCCGGATGGTCAAGCATGGCGACTGGCGATTGAGCAACCCGATGGCAGCGGTCGTCCCCTGCAAGTTCTGAACTTGCCCAACGGGGCGGCGATTTCAACCTCGGGCTCGTATCGCAACTATTTTGAAGAGAATGGGGTGCGCTATTCGCATACCATCGACCCAGCCACCGGCCGTCCAATTCAGCACCGGGGCGTATCGGTGACCGTGGTATCACCCGATGCGCGTGATGACACCTTGGCCGATGCGTGGGCGACTGCACTGAATGTCTTGGGCCCTGACAAAGGTTTGGCCTTAGCGGAAAAGCGCGGACTTGCCGCGTATTTTGTTGAGCGTAGTGATCAGGGTTTTAACACACGATACTCTACGGCCTTTGCACCTTTTCTTAAGCCATAACGGGGGTTTCCGCATGTTGACCACGGCCATAGTTTGCTTCGTACTTATTTTGCTCGTGATCGTCGGTATGGCCGTGGGCGTGATAAACGGACGTGAGCCCATTAAGGGCTCCTGCGGCGGGCTAAATAAATTAGGTTTGCGTGATGGCGAGTGCCCTATCTGCGGCGACGACCCCAATCGTTGTGAGAATAACGAAGGGACGAGCACGGGCTCTCGAGCCGCTCAGCTAGGGCGGGATGTCGCCAAATAATGCGCCGCGTTAAAAGCTAATCCGACCTAAGCAAATGTCGCGATACATGGCAAAGTCGCCTAGCAAGCTATAAAACGGGTGCTTAAAAGTGGCGGGTCGGTTTTTCTCAAACCCGTAATGACCGAGCCACGCAAAACCGTATCCCGCAACGGGAATGGCCCAGAGCCAAGCGTACTGCCCGGTCGACACGGCGGTGAGTACAATGCCAATGACTAGCGTAGTACCCACGAAATGCAGACGTCGGCAGGTGCGGTTGCTATGCTCTTGCAGGTAGTAGGGGTAAAACTCGCGAAAGCTGGTAAAGCGGGAGCTGCTCATGGGCGGGCCTCTTCTGATAATTCCATCGAATACGTCAACACCGACAGCGTTGTAACTCAGTCGTCTCTGCTTGCCAAGTCGTGAGCCTTTTCGTCAGTGCGCTTGATAGCTCATGTCATTGCGTGATCTGGCCGGTCACGCCAAAGTCTGCCTCGCTTAAATGACTATAAAGTCATGAACTTCTCATTTACCAGTAGAGGACATTCCACCATGTCGGAAGCCCTGATTTTTGATGCCGTGCGTACGCCGCGTGGTAAAGGCAAGAAGGATGGCTCGTTGCACACTGTAAAGCCCGTGGACCTGATTGTCGGTCTTATGCACGCGCTTGAAGAGCGTAACGGCGCAGCCATCAAACACCATGTTGATGATGTGGTTCTGGGTTGCGTCACACCTGTGGGTGATCAAGGTGCTGACGTGGCAAAAACCGCTGCACTGGCCGCGCATTGGCCACATGAAACGGCTGGCGTTCAGCTCAATCGCTTCTGCGCCTCGGGTTTGGAAGCCGTCAACCTGGGTGCAATGAAGATTCGCTCGGGTTTTGAAGATCTGGTGGTTGTTGGTGGTGTGGAGTGCATGTCTCGCATTCCCATGGGCTCCGATGGCGGTGCCTGGGCCATGGACCCTGCCACTAACTTGGAAACGGGCTTTGTGCCGCAAGGCATTGGCGCAGATCTGATCGCAACCTTGGAAGGTTTTAGTCGCGCCGATGTAGATGCCTTCGCCGTTGAGTCCAACAAGCGTGCCGCCAATGCGCGTGCTCAGGGGTGGTTCAAGGGTTCGATCGTGCCGGTGAAAGACCTGAATGGCCAAGTTGTTTTGGCGGAAGATGAATTCATCAAGCCGGACTCCAGCGTTGAAAAGCTAGCGGGTCTGCAGCCTTCATTCATGATGATGGGCGAGATGGGTGGCTTTAACGCTGTGGCGCTGCAAAAGTACCACTGGGTTGAGAAGATCGACCATGTGCATACGGCCGCTAACTCGTCGGGCATCGTCGATGGCGCCGCTTTGATGCTAATTGGCAACGAAGCCACCGGCAAAAAGCTTGGCCTCAAGCCACGTGCACGCATTATCGCCACTGCCGTGAGTGGCGCTGACCCTACCATCATGCTCACCGGCCCAGCTCCAGCTGCGCGCAAGGCGCTGGCCAAAGCCGGCCTGACGGTGGATGACATCGATCTCTGGGAAATCAACGAAGCCTTCGCGGCCGTTGCCATGCGTTTCATGAAAGACATGGGCATCTCGCACGATATCACTAACGTGAATGGCGGCTCCATTGCCATGGGCCATCCACTCGGTGCTACGGGCTGCATGATTGTGCAAATTGCGCTCGATGAGCTCGAGCGTCGCGGCCTCAAGCGCGCCCTCTGCACGCTCTGCGTCGGCGGCGGCATGGGCATCGCCACCATCATTGAACGCGTCTGAGTGCGGCCTTCCGCACTCGACCCCCATCATCGGATTTGAGAGAAAAGACCATGAGCCAAAGCGCCATTCGTTGGGAAAAAGACGCTGACAATATCGTCACCCTGACCCTGGACGACCCTAACCAGTCGGCCAACACCATGAACGAGCTGTACCGCCAGTCGATGGGCGAGGCCGTTGCCCGCCTGCACGCTGAAAAAGCCGACATCGCCGGCGTCATCGTGACCTCCGCGAAGAAGACCTTCTTCGCCGGCGGTGACTTGCGACTGCTGATTCAGGCGACACCAGCCTATGCCGATGCCATGAAGGCCGAGCTGATTGAAATCAACGGCCAGCTGCGCAAGCTAGAAACTTTGGGCAAGCCGGTCGTGGCTGCCATGAACGGCACGGCGCTGGGCGGCGGTTTGGAAATCGCGCTCGCGACCCATCACCGCATCGCCATCGGCGGCACCAAGGCCGAGTTCGGTCTGCCGGAAGTGTCTCTGGGCTTGTTGCCCGGAGGCGGTGGTCTGACCCGCGTTACGCGCATGCTCGGCATTCAGAATGCCCTGATGAATGTGCTCATGCAGGGTCAGCGCATGAAGGCTGAGAAGGCTCAGTCCACTGGCTTGATTGATGAGTTGGCGACCGACACTGAAGATATGCTGGCGAAGGCTCGCGCCTGGATCAAGGCTAACCCATCGGCGCAACAGCCTTGGGATAAGTCCGGCTACAAGATGCCGGGCGGCACGCCATCCACGCCATCGCTAGCAATGAACCTGCCAGCGTTCCCAGCTAACCTGCGTAAGCAGATTAAAAACGCAAATTACCCCGCCCCGAAAGCCATTATGTCGTCGGTGGTCGAGGGCGCTCAGGTCGACTTTGACAATGCGTTGAAGATTGAGCACCGCTACTTTGTTCATCTAGCCTGTGGCAAGCAAGCCAAGAATCAGATCAAAGCTTTCTTCTTCGATTTGCAGAAGATCAATGGCGGTGGTTCGCGTCCGTGCAAAGAGACCTATCCTGCATGGAAGGCGACTAAGGTGGGCATTCTCGGTGCTGGCATGATGGGGCAGGGTATTGCCTATGTAGCGGCTTCCGTAGGTATCCAGGTCGTTTTGTTGGATCAAACACGGGAAGCTGCGGAAAAGGGTAAGGCCTACAGCAAGGGTTTGCTCGACAAGCGCGTTAGCAAGGGTCGACTCGATGCAGCCAAAGCGGAAGCCACACTGGCGCTGATTCAAACCACGAATGATCATGCCGACCTGAAGGGTTGCGACATGGTGATCGAAGCGGTGTTTGAAGATCGCACGATCAAAGCCAAAGCTACCGAATTAGCGGAAACCAATGCCCTACCGGATGTGCTGATGTGCTCGAACACATCGACATTGCCTATCACGGGCTTGGCGCAAGCCTCGAAGAAGCCAGAGAACTACATCGGTCTGCACTTCTTCTCGCCAGTCGACAAAATGCCGTTGGTTGAGATCATTCGCGGAGAAAAGACCTCGGATGCTGCGCTGGCTAAGGCCTTCGATTTTGTTCTGCAAATTCGCAAGACACCCATCGTGGTTAACGACTCGCGTGGTTTCTTCACCTCTCGTGTCTTCGGTACCTTTACCTATGAAGGCATCGCCATGTTGGGCGAGGGCTACCACCCCATGACCATCGAGCAGGCCGGCTTGCAGGCGGGGATGCCAGTAGGTCCGTTGGCGGTGACCGATGAAGTCACCATGGAGCTGGGTCGTAAAGTCCGCGTGCAGACCATCAAAGATCTCGCGGCAGAAGGCATTGCATGGGTTGCACACCCTGCCGAGGCCGTTATTGATCGTCTCATGGACGAATTTGGCCGCAACGGTAAGCGCACCGGTAAGGGCTTTTACGACTATCCAGAGGGTGGCAAGAAGACCATTTGGCCTGGCCTCGTGGAGCACTTCACGAAAGCCGAGAAGGTGCAGATTGATGAGGCAGAATTCGAGGAGCTGAAAGAGCGTCTACTGTACCGCCAATCAATTGAGTCGGCCCGTTGCTTCGAAGAGGGCGTGTTGACCTCCGTAGCCGATGCCAACATTGGCTCCATCTTCGGTATTGGCATGGCTCCATGGACAGGTGGTGTACTGCAGTACATCAACTACGTTGGTGTTGCTGAGTTCGTTCAGCGTGCCGATGCGCTGGCCGCCAAGCATGGCGATCGTTTCACGCCGCCCCAACTGTTGCGTGACATGGCAGCAGCCGGAAAAACCTTCGAGTAATCACGAAGGTGGAATAAAAAAGCTCGGACTGGTTCCGAGCTTTTTTAATGGTCCTCAATATCCGTTAAAATCGAACTTTTCGGAGTAGTGATGATGGAATGTCGCGCAGGCTGTGCCGCATGCTGTATCGCTCCTTCCATCTCTACCCCAATTCCAGGAATGCCCCTCGGCAAGCCTGCCGGAACACGCTGTATTCAGCTCACAGAGCAGGGCTTATGTTTACTCTTTGGGCTGCCTTCACGGCCTGCTGTCTGCCGCAGCCTGCAAGCCAGCTTAGAAATGTGTGGTGATTCGTCGGTTGCTGCCATTCGTTGGTTAGATGCATTGGAAAGCGCAACCCGTCCGGACAAACTCTGAGGTATAGTGTGCCTCTCTGTATGCAACGAGACAGTGGGTAATGATGGCTTCCGACCAGGAACTCCTGGCTGCTGCGATGAATCGAACTTCCGATAAAGTCGCGCTTGAATATACGATCGATGAGTTGGCTCAGGCCGCGCAGATGACCGTGCGTAATGTTCGCGCATATCAAGACAAAGGCCTCATTCCACCCCCTGAAATTCGTGGACGCACAGGAATTTACTCCGCTGCACACTTGGCCCGACTGCGGGTGATTGGTCCGCTGCTTTCTCGTGGTTATAGTTTAGGAAATATTGCCGAATTAATTGAGTCTTGGGAAAAAGGCCACGACCTTCGCCAATTGCTCGGTTTGGAGCAGGCCTTAACCACGCCGTGGTCAGAAGATGTACCGGCTTATTATGAGCTTTCAGAAATCATGTCGATGTTTGGGCGGCAAATGACACCTGAGGCTCTTGCGCGTGCGGTTCAATTAAATTTGATTCAAGTTGATGGCCCTCGGTTTCGTGTGCCCAGTCCGCGGTTGTTTAATGCCGGACTGGAGCTGATGAAGCTGGGCGTGCCTATTTCATCATTGTTCGAACTGCTTGGGGGCATGCGAGCCAACGTTGAAGCCGTGGCGAATAGCCTGGTTCAATTGGTTGTAAAGCATGTGTTTGAACCTCTGGGGACGCAAACGCCCACGGTTGAGCAAGTGCCGCAAATGGCAGAGGTCGTGTGGCGTTTACGTCCTCTGGCCGATATGGCGGTGGCTGCTGAAGTGGCTATTGCCATGGAAAAAGCGATTCAGCGACATTTAGGTGAGCGAATGGATGCTATTTTCGGCGGCCTAAGAGATCGTAAAGATTAGTGGCGTTCTATCGGTTTTTTTGTAGGTTTATTGCAACAGGGTGTTTAACCCTATGTAAATTCCGGTAATCTTCACGTAAGTCTAAAATGGCGGTATTAACCACATTCTGTTAAAGAGGTTTTCTCATGCGTACATCACGATTCTCTCTGTCGCCAGCTGCTGCTGCGGTAAAGTCCGTTTTGCTGGCCACTGTTATGACTGGCGCTGCTTTCTCGGCACATGCTGAAGCACCAACAGAAACTGGTAGCAGCTACGATAACTACGTCAATTTTGGTGCTTTCTATCTGGAAGCAGATAAGTCGCGTGGTACGGATGGCACAAGCATTGGTTACCAAGCCGGTGTGGGTCACCGTCTGAACACTAACCTGTGGGTAGAAGGTCAGTTTTTCGGTGACACCATTGAAACGGGTAAGTTTGGCACCGACAACTACCAAACCGGTGGTGGTGTTGATTTCCACTTTGCGTTTGGTCAGCGCTCTGAGTTCACACCTTTCCTGATTATTGGTGGTGGTGGTGTCTATAACGATATCGCTGGCACTAAGGATGATGAATTAACCCCGTACTTGAACGTCGGTCTCGGGTTTACCAAATCCATTTTTGGTTTCGATAACCTGCGCTTACGTGGCGAAGTCCGTGCCGTTTACGATGATTTCCAAGAAGGCCAAACGGATTTCCGAGCTGGCTTAGGTCTGGAAATGGGCCTGGGAAGTGCGCCAGTGAAAGAGCCTGAAGTGGTGGTTCGTGAAGTGCCGGTTGAAAAGATTGTCATTCAAGAAGTTCCTGTTGAGCGCATTGTGATCAAGGAAGTTCCCGCTCCAGCACCAGAAGTTGTGCCTGTTAGCGTGGATGACGATGGTGATGGCGTGGTTAATGAGCGCGACAAGTGCCCTAACACCCTGAAGGGTGCTCGTGTGGATGGCAACGGCTGTGTGGTTGAGCAGACACTGACTATTCGCGATATCACTTTTGAGAACAACTCGGCGCGTTTGACTGCAAATGCTCAGCGTTTGATGGAAAACGTTGTTGCGTTCTTGCGTTCGGATAGCACCGCTCGTATCAGCATTTCCGGTCATACCGACAGTGTTGCCAGCGACGCTTACAACATGAAGCTTTCCCGTAGCCGTGCCAATGAAGTGCGTGACTACCTCGTAGGCTACGGTATCGACGCTTCGCGTCTGGACGCTGCGGGCTATGGCGAGTCGCGTCCAGTCGCTACAAACGCGACAGCGGAAGGTCGTGAGTTGAACCGCCGCGTTGAGTTCCGCATCCAGAAGTAATGGCGCGGTAGACATCAAAAAAGGGCCTATTCGGCCCTTTTTTGTTTATGACAATAGACAGGCTATGCTTCGTGCCTCACACACTCAAGCAAGACAGGTTGTGCCCTATGAATGGAGTTGTGCGCCAACAACGCGGTGAAGTGCGGCGTGACGCCATTTTGCGAGCAACTTGGGATGTCATCTTGCGCGATGGTGTGCGTGGGGTCAGGCATCGCGCAGTGGCTGCGGCAGCTAATGTGCCTCTATCGGCCACGACCTATTACTTCAAAGATATTCAGGATTTGTTAGTCCAAAGCTTTGAGTTATTTGCCGAAGAGTCGATCGAGCGATTTGCCATTCCGTTCTGGCGTCAAGTTGAACAGCAGCGTCTGGATTTCATAGAGCAACGTCGTGCCGCCGAACATGCGGGCGAAACCTATGATGACACACTCAGTAATGAGCTTTTGCTGGAGGTTGCAGCAAACTACATTGATGTGCGATTGCAGCAGCATCGTGCTCAGGTAGAGCTTGAGTACGCCTTTTGGTACGCCGCCATTCAAGAGCCTCGCCTACAAGTGGCTGTTAGGCAAGTCATTCGCCGTTGGATTGGACTCATGCTGCCGTGGTTGGCGCTTTTGCCAGTGAGTCAGCCTGAGCAGGCCGCACGTTCCATGCTGGCAACGATGCGACGCATTGAATATGAAGGGCTTATTGAGGGCAGTGCCACGGTGTCTCCACACTGGATTCGGGATGCGGTGGCCTATCAGCTGAAAGGGCTTTGGTGAGGGCGATGGCCTTAGCACTTCCCGAATCTTGGCAGACGTTACTGGCAGAAGAATGGCGCCAACCCTACGCGGTTGAGCTACAACACGTACTGGCACATGAGCGCCAAGCAGGCATTATTCATTACCCCCCGTCATCCCAGGTATTTGCCGCCTTAGCCGCGACCCGACCTGAGCATGTGCGCGTCGTGATTTTGGGGCAGGACCCCTATCATGGGCCGAATCAAGCGCACGGATTAAGTTTTTCGGTATCCCGTGGGCAGGTCTTACCTCCTTCCTTACGCAATATCTTTTCTGAACTCAGTGCAGATCTCGCGCTGCCCAAGCCATGCCATGGCGATTTATCTTATTGGGCCTCCCAAGGTGTCTTGCTGCTGAACAGTGTCTTGACCGTGCGAGCGGGCGAGGCGGGTTCGCATCAGAAGTTGGGCTGGGAACGATTTACCGATGCCCTGATTGCACAGTTAAATCAGCGCCACGCGGGACTGGTTTTTATGCTTTGGGGCGCATACGCACAAAAAAAAGGCCGACTGATTGATCGACAACGCCATTTGGTTTTAAGTGCTGCCCACCCCTCGCCGCTCTCTGCGAATCGCGGTGGCTGGTTTGGTTGTCGACACTTTTCGCAAGCAAACGCTTGGTTGCAACTTCAGCATCAAACCCAAATTGATTGGTCATTACCCGAATAAGGAATCTTTGCAATGCATGTCAGTGAAGCACCTGTACATATCGAGTTGTTAGCAACGGCGTCTGGCCACTCTATTGCCGTTGCCACCCTGGATGCAGAACGTAGTTTGAATTCGCTGACACTCGCCATGGTTGATGTGTTGCTACCGCAGCTGGAGGCGTGGGCTGCGGATGATCGTGTGGTGGCGGTGCTGCTGCGGGGTCGAGGTGAGCGGGCATTTTGTGCCGGAGGTGATGTGCGTGCGCTCACGCAGCATGCGCGGACGGGAGAGGGTGATGCCGATTACCCGGCATACTTCTTTGCTCGTGAGTATCGACTCGACTATGCCATTCGAGAGTTTCCTAAGCCTCTGTTGGTGTGGGGGACCGGTGTTGTCATGGGTGGTGGCATGGGGCTCTTGTTGGGGGCCAGTTTTCGCGTGGTCACAGAGACGACGCGCATGGCCATGCCTGAAATCACCATCGGGCTATTTCCGGATGTGGGTGGCAGCTATTACCTGTCGCGATTACCCAAGCGTGTGGGGCTCTTTATGGGGCTCACGGCGTGTCAATTTGGGGCCAGTGATGCCGTGGCTTTAGGTTTGGCCAGCCATGCACTGAGCTCCGAATCATGGCCTCAATTGCTGAGTGATCTGCTCAATCAGGCGTGGACAACCGAGAGTGCCTTCTCGCTGGTGTCGACCTGTTTGGCTCATTTGCCATCGCCGACACTGGCTGAGGGTGTCTTGCAGCAACATGCGGATGCCATTACGGCATTAACTGATCATGAGAGTCTTCATGCGCTGGATGCCGCATGGCGTTCAGCGTTGCCTGAGGAGCCCTGGCTAGCTAAAGCGGTGCAAGCCTATCGCGCGGGCTCACCAACCAGTGCTGCGTTGATTTGGCAGCAATGGCAGAACTCGAGCTCGCTTAGTCTCGCAGAGGTTTTCCGCACGGAATGGATATTGTCTAGCCAATGCGCACGCCACCCAGATTTTCCTGAGGGCGTTCGTGCGCTCTTAATTGATAAAGACCAGTCGCCGCACTGGCAGCCGGCGCAGTTGGCTGATGTAAGCCCGCAGTGGTTGGCCGCACATTACGCGATGCCGGCGGGCATGACACAGCCGCTGGCTGATCTGGAAGAGACGTATGGCTCACGCGATCCATTAGCGCGTGAAGGGTAGACGCTTCAACACAGATTGAGCGTCAGCATCCAGGCGCTTGGCCACCAGCTCTCGCTTGGTTTGCGCCAGCACTAACCACTGCTGATGGCCCTGAGCGACCGCGCGAATGACTTCACCCACACGTGAGCCATCGTCGCTGACTAGGCCCATGCCGGCCGTCAGCGATTGTTGCCCGCTTTCGCACTGCCACGCACTCAGTTCGGTTTTAAGTTGTCCACGGAAATAGAGTCTCGCCACAATTTCCTGGCCCAAGTAGCAGCCCTTCTGATAGCTCACGCCCTGAAGCGCGTGATAGTCCATCTCCTGCGGCTGAAACAGCTCGGTTTCTGCTGCTGCCAGGATCCACTCGCCGGCGACAATGCTGGCTGAATCCCAGCAGGCCGCAGCCGCTTCGGAGGACGTAGCCGTATCGGTTAGCGGCGCAGCATCCGATGCCAAGCTTAGTAGCAGTCCACGGGTGAGGCCCGGAAGTCGGATGCGAATGGGAAGTTCGAGGCCTGAGCAGCCTTGATCGATGGCGGGCAACTCCGGTAGCGCCAAGCCTAGGCTGGCGAGGCGACCCTGAGCGCCGCGTCCCAGCACGCCTTGTATGCGAAGGGCGATTTCACTCAAGGTGACTTTCGAAAACACGCCGTACTTCGCTAAACGTGAGCGCGCCGCTTCAAACTGTTCAGCCGGCAGGATGAGTAAATAGCCCTCTGGCCAAGCCAGTAAGCGGCCACTAAGTTGGGCACGGCCCTTGAGGTTTAGTAAGCAGGCAAGGCGAGACTGTGCCGCAGACACTTCGCGAATATCTGTGGTGACTTGGCCTTGTATAAAGGTTTCGGCATCCGGACCCACAATCGCGAGGGCGCGCCAAGGCAGCGTTAAGACAAGATCATCTTGTGCTTGGAGGGCGGCCTGGGCTGCAAGCACCTCAACGGAAGGTGAGGTAAACACAAGCGAACTGGACATGACGGCTCCTTAGCGACGGATAGATTGGAGAAATGGGGATCACGGTGCTAAATACAAGCTCTATAATGCCGTGCTTAACCGATTGGGGTAGAGAATTTCATGACACGGCCGTTTACGGAAGAAGAGAAACGCTTACGCTGGCAGTGCCGACGGGGCCTGAAAGAGCTCGATGTACTGCTTGAACCGTTCATGGAGGAACACTATCTTGGCCTGGATGCTGAGGAGCAAGCGCTATTTGCACGCTTTTTGGAAGAAGAGGATGTCGATCTTCTGGCGTGGCTTATGCAATATCTTCAACCCGAAGACGCAGGTCATCAGCGCATCGTCGCGCGCATCCTGCAACGTTTGGCACGCTGAGTTTAGGTTACAGCCATCGCGTGGGCTGACGCTCTGGCGCATGGGTCTGGCTGAACTCGCAGGCTGTACCGCATTACAAAGTCATCCGCCCGTCGCAGTTGGGTTTGTGTTAATCCTGCTGTGGCCGTTGCTAGCGTTTATACAGCTCAGTAAGCGGCAAACCTCCTGGCCGATCCAGTCATTTCAGCACACGCCTCAGGGCTGGCGTTTGCAGCTAGGAACTGGAGACGTGCATTTTGCTGAGGTGTATGGACCTGTTCGCCTCATGCCTGGGTTTGTCGTGCTCTGTTGGCAGGAGTTGATGACGCTGGCAATGGATGCAGAGCCAGCCACACGCCGCACAGGGCAGCGCTGGCGTGTGGTGATTTGGGCCGATCAGCTTAGCGCAGAGGACTGGCGCCGATTTTCCGTATCATTACGCTGGCGTCGTCGCGAGGGCTCTTCGGGCGACAAAATACTGTCGGCCAGTTCAGCGCTGAGTTGAGGATAATCCAAGGTGTAATGCAGGCCACGGGACTCTTTACGCATGAGTGCGCAACGGATGATGAGCTCGGCGACCATGACCAAATTACGCAGCTCAATAAGGTTGCTCGACACCCGATAGTGGCTGTAATACTCCTCAATCTCAGCCTGTAACAGCAGCACGCGGTGCAATGCGCGCTCCAGTCGCTTGGTGGTGCGTACAATGCCGACAAAGTCCCACATAAAGCGCCGTAATTCATCCCAGTTGTGCAGAATCACCACGTCCTCGTCGGGATCGCGCACCTGTGTGGCATCCCAGGCGGGCACGCTGGGTGGTGCTGCCGTGTGCGCTAGCTTGCTTCGGATATCACGGGCCGCCGCCATGGCAAATACAAAGCACTCCAGCAGCGAATTGCTGGCCATGCGATTGGCCCCGTGCAGGCCGGTGAATGAGGTCTCGCCAATGGCATAAAGATTGGCGATGTCGGTCTCGCTATGATGATTGACCATGACGCCGCCGCAGGTGAAGTGCGCTGCCGGCACCACCGGGATCGGCTCCTTGGTGATGTCGATGCCGTATTCCAGACACTTGCGGTAAATGTTGGGAAAGTGCCCGGTGATGAATTCCGCTGGTTTGTGCGAGATATCGAGGTAGACGAAGCGGATGCCTAAGCGCTTCATCTCAAAATCGATGGCCCGTGCCACGATGTCACGCGGTGCGAGTTCGGCACGCTCATCGAAGCGAGGCATAAAGCGTGTGCCGTCTGGTAGTTTCAGCAGGGCGCCTTCACCGCGCATGGCTTCGGTAATGAGGTATGACTTGGCTTGCGGGTGATAGAGGCAGGTGGGGTGGAATTGGTTGAATTCCATATTGGCGACACGGCAGCCGGCTCGCCAGGCCATGGCAATGCCATCACCGGTGGCGATGTCGGGGTTGCTGGTGTACTGGTAAGCCTTGCTAGCACCGCCGGTAGCGAGCGCAACAAAACGCGCGCGGCAGACCTCTACCTCGCCCGTATCCTTGTTCAAGACATAGGCGCCGATAACGCGATTCTCGCCGCTTAAGCCTTGTTTTTGGGTCGTGATCAGCTCCACAGCGACCCGATTTTCCATGAGGTCGATGTGCGCGCATTCCCGGACGCGCTCAACGAGGGTGGTGGAAATGGCTCTGCCAGTGGCATCGTCTGCGTGAATGATGCGGCGGTGCGAGTGGCCACCCTCGCGGGTCAAATGTAAATGCTCGGCTTCATCGAGGGTGAAGCCGACGCCCTGGTCAACTAGCCAGCGAATGGCCTCAGGGCCATTTTCTACGGTCAGTTTGACGCTGTCTTCATGGCAAAGGCCGGCACCGGCAATGAGGGTGTCTTGCACATGGCTGTCGGTCGAATCGGTTGCGTCTAGAACGGCAGCAACGCCCCCTTGGGCATAATAGGTGCTGGCTTCCGTGAGCTCGGCTTTAGAGAGCACGGCAATGCGCAGCGTGGCGTCGAGTTGCAGGGCTAGCGTCAGGCCGGCAGCGCCGCTGCCAATAATGAGCACATCATGCTCAAACGATGAAGTCATAGCGCGGAGAAGTTCCAGAGGGCTGTCATGAAAAAGCGATGATGCCATAGTATGGGACTGAATTACGCTGACCCGATTTGACAGGTGGACGACAAAAACAATCTCTACTTGAATAGCATTACTGTCAGCCTAATTGTATTCATAGCGTTGTCGTTCCGAGACTAATCATTAGCGATCGCTTTTTCGTTTGAAGGAATTGAGGGAAAATCCATGGCCTTGTTACACAAGCAACTGACTACATTGAACCGAAACCTCTTCGCGGCTTGTCTGTTGGCTGCCTCGGTCACGCTGGTGCCGCAAAGTGCGCAGGCGGCCCTGCCTGAATTTGCTGATATTGTTGAGCGTACAAGTCCGGCTGTGGTCAACATCAGTGCGACGTCCAAAGCGAAGCCGACGGAGTCCGGCGCTGATGAAATGCAGGAGCTACTGCGCCGCTTTTACGGTCTGGAAGCACAACCTCAACAGCCGCGAAACAAGCAGTCTTTTGGGTCGGGTTTTATCATCGGCAATGAAGGCTATGTCCTGACCAATAATCACGTCATTGATGAAGCAGACAAAGTTACTGTGCGCCTCAGTGATCGTCGTGAGGTTGAGGCGAAAGTCATCGGCACCGATCCGCGTTCCGACATTGCCCTGCTGAAGATTGTTGCCACTAATTTGCCGGTGGTGAAAATCGGCGATCCTTCCAAGCTTCGTGTGGGCGATCCCGTGCTGGCGATTGGTTCACCTTTTGGCTTCGATTATTCCGCGACGGCAGGCATTGTCAGCGCCAAATCCCGTGCCCTGCCCAAT
>NZ_JBXMRC010000011.1:0-146950 GCF_057084925.1 Perlucidibaca sp.
TATTTGATGTTTTCTTCTCAAAAGAAAATTATTTAAATACAAACTTATGGACAATGCCTCGCGAAATATTAGGCAGCTACTTCATATTTATCATCACTGCGCTTCAAATAAAAACCGAGAACACAAAATTCTGGCTACTTTTTTTCATAGCTGCCATAGCAATCGGGATATCCAAACAATTTATTCCCTTTTTTTCCGGATTTTTAATTGCACTACTCCTATGCAAGAGAAGCCTCATTTTGAGCCCTCTGAGGACAACTTCGATCGCGCTGACTGGAGTTTTCTTGCTTTCATATTCAAAACCAACTGGCGATTTCTCTTGGGCACTGAATCTTACCCTTATGCCAATAATTTCAGAAAACTATCTCAGAGTACTAATTCAAACCCTAGGCAGCACACTGCTACTAATAACATTGCTCGCCTATCCTAAAAAAACATGGCTCGATGGTCGCTTCGGAAGAATAATAGGAGAACTATCTTTCCCATTTTACGCATTACACACAATTATAATTCTTTCTTTCTCAAGCTTTATTTATATAAAAGGCAACATAAGCATTCAAGAAAATTTCATTATCACACTCGCACTAATATTGGCACTATCATGGCCACTATCGAGACTTGACATAAGATGGACAGCGCTACTAAAAATAAAGACTAGCAATCTATTTAAATAGCATTAACCCCGTGCAGGAATGTAAATTGAATAACTGGATCAGAGGTACTACCAGAGTGCAACAAGAGCCGCAGTCATTGCGGGATAGCATTGCCATGCTTGTTATCGCACTTGGATTTTTTCTGTCTCCATTCCCTTGGATGCCATGGTGTTCCATCAGCATCATTGGCGCCATATTGCATTCAGATTTTATCGTTTCTGCACGCAGAATATATGACAACTTCAGGCCCGCGTTTTATTTACTTCTAAGCATAACAGTCGGCCTATTTTTTTCCTCCAATTATGCGACCTCCATCAAAGGGACAATAGATTTATTTCGAGGATTTCTGGCCGGAACGGCCATATTTATTTTGCTAAACAGCAGACAAGGGGCGCAGCTGCTTTTTGTTGCCGCCATAACTAGCTTGGCGACAGTTTTCTTCGTTCATCTTTTCTCCGCAGACAGTCTTCTGCGCTCTGAGGCTATATTTTCCATGGAACTGGAGTGGTTTGCACACCCAGCCAGACTAGGTGGTATATGCTTCCTCATCATGCTTTGCGCCATTTATTCGCTCAAAGAAACCCCCTTAAAAAATAATCTTTTAATCCAAATAACAATATTTATTACTTATCTTCAAATCGAGCTCTGGGCCAGCTCTCGAGGCCCAATTTTATGCGCAATTCTTGCCATAACTCTAGGCTATATTTTTATCAGACTGAAAATAAAGGCTATGATAGTCAGCATTCTGGCCATACTGACAGGCGCACCAATTATATTTATGATAATCAGTAATATTACAAATCGCGGCATGGGCGATAGCGGAAGATTCGAGCTCTGGAGACACACCATCTCAATATGGCAAGAGTCCCCATGGCTAGGCTTTGGGAATAATGTTTTCAAGAAAATACCCAATCAATACCTGCAGGGCGGCCAGTTACAAATGCCGCACAACATATATCTTGAGGTTCTTTTTTCGGGCGGCGTATTGTCGCTAACTATATTCATGGCGGCAATACTATTGATTTTCTCTCTAATTCGTAAAAATAGACACGAGATCCGTGTCATAAGTGCCGCCGCTCTTATATTCTTTTTCTTGCTTGGCTTTTTCGACATAAAGTTTTTTAGCAGCCTTTCTGGTCTTTACATTGGCCTAGGTGTCGCGATGATAAGTCATGACCTAAGAATGTCCCCAAAAAAGCTTCACTCTTAGCTTTCAGCCCGTTGCTGAGCGACCCACCATTAACTTAACGAAGATCATCTTTCCAGAGAGCATCATGAGAATAGTAAATGCTGTTTATGGCGACTCCACCGGCGGTCGCTGGATCGCCACCTTGAAGACAGCCGAACTGCTCGCGGCAGCTGGACATGAAGTCACCCTGCTAATCGACCCGGAAGACCAACGCAAAATTCCAATCGACTTCCCTGCGGGAATCACGGTGCATACACTGCGTAATCATGGTCACTACGATTTAATCGCCAGCTGGCGAGCCCGTCAGCTGCTCCGCGCCAGTCGCATTGATCTTTGCATTTGTCATAGCGGGCGGGCCATCTACATGCTCAAGCGCGCTTCCAGAGGACTCGGGCCGGTCGTTGCCTTCAACCACAGTCACAATATCAAGCGCACTTTGCCTGCCGATGCCTTCATCTGCATTACCCCTTTCATGAAAACGCTCATTGAGCAGGCCGGAGCAGCTGGAAAGCCCTGCCAAGTTATTTCCAATGCAGTCTCAATCCCGGATCCCGAGCTTCTGCGCCCGGCTCAAAATGAGGTATTCACGGTTGGCGCTATCGCCCGCATGGCTCGTAACAAGGGCCTGCATCACTTGCTGGATGCACTGCATCTGCTCAAACAAGAAGGCATCAGGGTGCATGCGCGAATCGCAGGAGATGGCGAGGAGCGCAATCAATTGCAAGCACAATGCCGGCAATACGGGCTGGAGGAGCAGGTCGAGTTCATTGGATGGATTCCAGCCAACGGGAAGGCCGACTTTTATAACAGTGTCGACGTCATGTGCTTCACTTCGGAATGGGATGTTCAGCCACTGGTGATTCTTGAAAGCTTTGCATACGCCAAGCCTTTGATTGGAACAGACATTGACGGCCCATCCAGCATGTATATTCACAGAGAAACCGCCTATGTGGTGACACCTCAAGATGCTCCGGCGCTAGCTCGTGCCATTGTGACATTGCGCGACGACAGCTCTTTGCGTCAATCTCTCGCAGCCACCGGTCGAGCCAAGGCTTTGCGCGAGCACTCAGACTCAAGCATTGCGCAACAGCTAGAAATGTTCTGCTCCTCACTGATAGCCGAAAAATAGGGCATAGAACTTATATTGCAACCAGCGCCTAAAGTTGAAATCCGACAAGGCTTGGTCACGCAGCAGAGTCATCTCTCGGTAGCCCATGTAAGTACGATACTGCGCACCTGGCTGCCAGAAGCGGTATCGTATAGACCATGGCTTGCGCCCAGCATAATGAATGATACACGGCTCTCCGACACTCAGAAATGGTATGAAATTGTAAGCCCCGTCAAGTAATTGCTTATCTCGTGCGAACAGAATATTTAGAATATCTTGATCGCCCCATGTGATTTTTTCGCCATATCTCCGCAAGATTTCACTAACAGAACTCATGACATCATCATAATCATATGCAGCAGCATCTATGCGTATCACACCGGCATTAAAATAACTTGTGACAGCTAGAGACTCTGCTTTCTCACGACGCAAATCCGCACTGGGCTCCAATACAGCCAAAACGGGCCCTTGTGAAGCCGACAGCAAAACAGAAATATCCGTGACCACCAATGTGTCAACATCAAGATACAGAACAGGCTCTTGAAAGTACTTAAAGATTAGGAATCGAAGATTAGTACCAATGTTCAAGAACCCGATTACTGGCAGACTTCTGAGCTGCGCGATATCTTCATCAGTAGCATGAATATAGTTCACTTGCCGCTGATAACTTGATGCGAGCGCATTGATTTCACTTACCCAACTGATGCCGAGATGAATAATAGTAACCTGAATATCATTTTTCCGGTTATTTTCATACAACGCAGCCAGCGCTGGCAACAAGTTCTTGCTGTAATCAGACTCATCATGAACGCAATAAACCACATTCATTTCGTGACCTCTTTGGAAGGGGTTAGCAACCCTGTTGGCCCCAAACGCCCCACCATGTCCTTGTGAAAAAAGAACACATAGTGATACAGCAATCGCAATGGACTACCAAGCAACTTGCGCCAGAAGAATTGCGGGTACAGCCAGACCAGCTTTACATCCGAGAGGCGCTTGCGACGCTTACTCATGCTTCGTACAACCTGCTTTGGGCGATGCTTACGGTAACGAATCAAAGGGCGCTCCATGAACTGACCTGAATAGCCATGGTGCCAACAACGAATGAAAAGCTCCCAGTCTTCGCGGAGGTCAAAACCACGATCAAAGCCGTTTACGGCATCAAAAACAGACTTTCGGATCATTACACTTGTCTGGATATAGTTCGCATGAGAGAGTCGAACGGGGTCAAATGGGCCAGATGGGAAAATATCATTCTTCTCTCCAAAGTATTGCAACTGACCATAGACATAACCCACCGAGGCTGGAGCCACATCAAGAGCTTCAACCATTACTGCGAGCGTATCTGGGTAAAGCAAATCATCAGAATCCAGAAATAACAGATAGTCACCTGAAGCATAGGCAGCGCCGTTATTACGTGCCGCGGAGACCCCCTGATTAGGCTGAGCAAGAACCTTAACCGGATAGCTCTGAGCTACCTCAAGGCTGTTATCAGTAGAGCCATCATCAATAAATATAATCTCGTAATCAAGATAAGTCTGGGCCAGCACCGAATCCAGTGTCTCAGCCACATAGCGGCCGTAATTGAAGTTCGGGATTATTACCGATACCTTACTACTCATCTCAAGCTCCAGTAAGCGCCAACAATCGTGTCAGCTGCCGGGCAATTAGTGCATTGGAAAAATATTTCTCATACGTAGATCGAGACAATAATCCATACGAGACTAAATAATTATGTCGCTCATGCAGGCGATGAACAGCCGCCTGAATACTGGCCGGATCACCCGGCAAGGCCCAGAACAAGCCCTGATCCTCATCGGCCCGCAAACTATCCGGATACGCTGGTGTACTGGCGGTGATGACAGGGCGGCCAATCGCCAAGCCCTGGTAAACCTTGTTCGGAATAACCCGCCGCGCCTTCTCGGTGGAGCCAAAGATACCCAGAATGGCATCACTGCTGGCGAGTCGACCCGGCAGCTCCAGCAACGGCCCCCAAGGCTCAAAGATAACTCCCGGACCAGCGCCATCAATGCACAAATCTGCCAGCAGTGTTTGGCAGGCCTCTCGCATCGGCCCTTCCCCAATCAGGCGCCAACGCACCGGTGGGCCTTCATAAGTGCGGATGGCCTCCGCCAGAACATCCACCCCCTGCAGCCCGATAAACGTACCAAAGAATGTCAGCTCCAGTGGTGAGCCAGGCGGCTTGGCAGGCCAAGGCTGCGGCGCAAAAACAGCCTCTTCGGCGCCCACCGGAATAACGACCAGACGCTCGCGGGCTACACCGAGCTCATCGGAAAAATAGTCTGCATGACCGGCTGTATCCGCAATGAGCCAATCGGCTCGTTGAAACAGTCCACGTTCCCACGCCAGCAAGCGGCGGGCCTTGGCACTCTCGGCGGCGAACTTGTGACGCTCGTGCACCTGCTTGTCATACGAGCTGATGAGCGGATCGAACACCAACGGAATCTGGTGCCGTCGCGCATAGCGACTGGCCGCAGGCAAGTCACGCTGACGAAAACAGGGCACCCAGATCAGGTCAGGCTTTCTGCCGCCACGCCAGGCATATTCCCAGTCGGCCAGAAACGAGAGCCGAGGCAGAAAGCGCGTAACCTCATGGCCCAGTTCACGCAGCACACTCTCGATAACCCGATTACGCGGATAGTCCGGACCGTAATTGCCGTAACGCCCCCAAATCAAGACGCTCTTCATGACACCTGCTTCCCGGCTAAATAAGGCTCAAGAGCCGACCGAATCAACTGTGGCACATCCGGAAACCCACCGGCTAACTCGGGACCGCCCGGAATGGCCTGAATTGGCTGCTCCAGAGGAATACGCTGAATCAGCCCGGCCTCGGCATAAGCTGCCAATGCCCGGCCATCATTGTCATTGGGAGCCGCGCTTCGTGGCATCAATGTATATACCTGGCGGCGAGCATAAATGCTTTCAGCCACCATGGTCAGACTCTCCTCGGTCACGACGACGCACGACGCTCGACTCAAGAAGTCACGCACAACCGGCTGCGGTGCCTCTGACCACCAGACAGCTTGCGCCAATACGTCAGCTGGCAAAGCCGCTTTGAGCAAACGTTCGGCGTCGACACCCGTACGTCGTGATGTGGTCAGCAGCAATCGGGCACCACGCTCGGCTGCAAGAGCATTGAGCCAGGCCGCCATGGCTTGCCAGTCCGCCTCCCGAAACTCATAGCCAGCACCGTCGCCGCCAACAAGCACCGCCACCAAGGGCTCGGCACCCGTCGTCAACGCTGGCACATTGAAAATATCGGCAGGAACAGGCGGCAAAGGCAGCACATAATTATTCGGCACGCCCAGACCGACCACTGTAAAGATGACGCGATAAGCACTGGCGTCATAGCCCTTGAGCGTACCGCTGTATGTATTGGGAGCTTGCCGCTGGCGTGCCAGCAAGGCATTGGCCAGCAAAGTGTTGGCACCGGATGAAATGATCAAGTCCGGCTGGCCGACCGGCAGCTTCAGGTCGTAAACCCGGGCCAGCCAGAATGCAGGATTGCGTATCCACGGCAAGCAAAGCCGCCCCAGACGCTTCCAAAGTGAGCTGCGGACCTTGAGCATGACACGCAGTATCTCGACCTCATACGCTTGTGCAAGCGCATCCGCGATTCCTTGGCTCTGACTCCAATGGCCAGGAGCGCCATCCGTGAGTAGCCACAGCTTCAGCTTATTTGCTCCAGCCACGCCGACCTCCGCGCATTTTCATGACGAATGCCAGCCGGTTATCCTTTCCACTGACCTTGACTCGCTTCAGATCCAGCGGCTCCGGGCGAGGCATGAGCTCATCAATGCCTTCGATCGTGGTGACAGCAGTTTCGTAGCCAGCCTCGCGTGCCAGCCGCACATCATCCGCACTATAAATACCAAAGGGGTAGGCAAAGCTGCGGACAGGCTTGCCCGTCAGAGCCTCCAGCTGCTCGCGCGATGCCAGTAACTCATGGCGTCTGGCGTCTTCAGGCGTGGTGCGCAGGTTGCAATGCGTCAACGTATGCGAGCCGATTTCAACGCGGCCACTGGCGATCAGCTGTCGAATCTCTTCGTCACTGAGCTTGGTTTCGCGCGCCAACTCACCGGAATTGTGATGTGCTTTCTTGTAGGTCGACCAGTCACGATCATGGCGATCAACCACGACATAAATGGTGGCCTTGGCGTTATAACGCTCAAGGATCGGCAAGGCATAGTGAAGATTGTCGGCATAGCCATCATCAAAGGTGATGGCAACAGCGCGCTCGGGCAAGCGATCCCATTGTGCCCACAGCTCGCTCATGGTGTAGAAGCTGAAGCCCTGCTCACGCAGCCAGCGAACCTGCGCCTCGAAGCGCTCTGGCGTGACGCGCAGGCCATTGAATTTCGCACCCGCACGATGCGGTTGCACCATGTGGTACATCAGGATGCGCGGACGCTGCCAATTCACGACAGGTCGCCACCACGCATAACGGTGGGAAAACCACAGCAGAATTGCACCAAGTATCATTCCGCCCAGCATCATTCCCGTCATGTGCGAGTACCCCATATGACATAAGCTACTCGACGTGCCTCTGCCAAAACGGTTCGGTTAATGGTTTGAGAAACGAGCGCTCCTGGGTGCTTACAAAGCAACCCATTTTTCAGCAACCCCTCCACACCCCGCACCAACCTCCCCGGCTTACCCTCGGGTCGCTGCAGCCCCACCAGCCCCACCGCACACCCCGCCGTCAGCGCCTCGTAAATCATCGACACACTGTCTTCGGTGACCCACGCATTCTCAGCGATGGCCAACTCACTGGCGAGCCAGCCCGGCGGGCATTGTTCCCATGGCTGATACTCGACTGGCCAGCGCGCGGCCAAGGTGGTGCGCAGTGCGGCGGGTGTGCGGCGCGAGTCGGTCAGGCGTACTTGGGGGTGTCGCGCCATGATTTGCTCTAACTGCGCCAGCACCTGTGCGTCATCCCAGAGAAAATGCTTACTCACCCCCCCAACCATCACCACGGTGTAGCCGGGGCGTTTAACGGCGGCTGGCTGCATGGCGTTAAGGACGCCTTGAGTGACAATGACGTTACGACCCTTGAGGCCGTCGTGGGCAGGCGCGACCACCCAATCGAAGCACCAAGAGGGCAAGGTCGGGGACATCAGCGCGATGGCCTTACCGCCAACGCTGCGCCGAGCGCACAACATGGGCCAATGGGTGCGATGCCCTGCGCCGATAATGAAGTCCGGGCGGGGCTGCAGGAATCCGGGGCGAAAGCGCTTAAACAGCCAATCCCAAAGGGTGTAGGGATAGTCACCCAGGGGCATATCGATGCAACGCGGCTCAGCAAATCCCTGTTCAGCGGCGAGCCCTTTCAGGGCATTGACCAGACCCAGCGTTTGACTCTCGTGGCCGGGCTTACCATCCATGAGACGCCAAACGACGAGAGGCTGAATAGGGGCATCTTGCATGCGAGCTGGCGCCTTAAAGTGATGAGGGGCGTTATGCCCCTCTTTTTGCCATTTGCGTTATGCCACGGGCGTCAGCCAGTCGCTGTGCTCCTTGCGCACGCCCGTCACCGTCTCGAAGTAAGCCTTCTGCAATACGGTGGTGATCGGGCCACGACGGCCAGCGCCAATAACGCGACCGTCAAGCTCACGAATCGGCGTGACTTCAGCGGCGGTGCCGGTAAAGAACGCTTCATCGGCGATATAAACTTCATCACGCGTGATGCGCTTTTCCTTGACCGTGTAGCCGTGCTCTTCGGCAATCTGGATCACCGTTTTACGGGTGATGCCGTCGAGGCAGGAAGTCACATCCGGGGTAAAAATCACGCCATCTTTCACGATGAACACGTTCTCGCCCGAGCCTTCAGACACATAGCCTTCCGGATCCAGCATCAGGGCTTCTTCAGCACCACCGGAGATGGCTTCCTGCAAGGCCAGCATGGAGTTGATGTAGTTGCCGTTGGCCTTGGCACGGGTCATCGAGATATTCACGTGATGACGCGTATAGCTGGATGTGCGCACTTTAATGCCCAGCTCCAGCGCCTCTTTGCCCATGTAGGCGCCCCACTCCCAGGCGGCCACAATCACATGCACCTTGAGGTTGCTGGCGCGCAGACCCATGCCTTCGGAGCCGTAGAATGCCATCGGACGCAGGTAGGCGTGCGGCAGCTTGTTCTCACGCACCACCATGCGATGGGCTTCATTAATTTCGTCTTGGCTGTAGGGCATGGCCATGTTCATGATATGCGCCGAATTGAACAGACGATTCGTGTGTTCCTTCAGGCGGAAAATCGATGGGCCTTGCTCAGTCGCGTAGGCACGCACGCCTTCGAAGACACCCATGCCGTAGTGCAGCGTGTGGGTCAGCACATGGGTCTTGGCTTCGCGCCACGGCACCAGCTTGCCGTCATACCAGATCACGCCATCACGATCAGACATCGACATCTTGAATCACTCCACAGGGCTTGTGCGCCAGCCGCTGGCCAGCACGTCATGAAAATTCAGGTTGCGTATTGCACCACAAAGCAGGGGCTTTCGGATACTGGGCGATTACAGTAGCAGCCATTCGATTTGCAGCCCGGGTACACGCTGGAAGCCGGCATCCGCCGTAATGAACACATGCTGATCTGGTTGCGCCAAACAGCTCGCCGCTTGCAAGGCATCAGGCGTTTTCAGGCCATGATGAGCGCGAAGAACCGTAGCAATTTGCATCACGGCCGGGCTGAGCTCGGCAATCCGCAGATTGGTGCTGGCAAAAAACGCATCGTACTGCTGCAACAACGCGTGCTGTTGATGCCGCATTGGCCGCACGCGACACTCCAGCAACGTCAATGCACTGATCATTAGCGCGGCATGGCTGGGTTGTAAGCAGCGGGAGATCACCTGCTGCACCGAGGTCGAGAGCGTGGAATCACCTTCGAAGAGATAAATCAGCGCATTGGCATCGAGAAAAACATTCACGCATCAGGCCAGTCGGCGCGTTCTTGCGCCAGTTCACGATCAATGTCGGCACGGCTGCGGCCACCCGTGGGCGTATAGGCAGCCAACCACTCCTGCACCGAGTGCGAGTACGTCTGCTGGCCCTGCAGCAAGTGCTGATAGTCCTCTTCCGAAAGCACCACCGCCGCCGGCCGGTTGTACTTGAGAATACGCACCGGCCCCTGCAGCAAGGCCTCCTCAATAACCACCATGCCACGCCGCTTGATATCTTGTGCACTGACGATATTCATGGTCGACTCCTTTTGATACTGAAAATAGTACCTATAAAAGCCGCCCGAAACAACATTGCAGCGTCAAAACCCTGTACGCACCACATCCGCCACTACGGCATCTACGCCTATGGTCCAATCCGGCAGTTTCATGCCCAGCGCAGACTCTAGGCGCTGACAATCCAGCCGTGAATTAGCCGGCCGCGCAGCTGGCGTAGGGTATTGAACAGCCGGAATGCCTTGCACCTGCTCGGGGGCAATGTGGGTGCTCAAGCCTTGTTTTTGTGCTTGGGCAATAACGCGCTGGGCATACGCCTGCCAGTGCGTCTCGCCAGCTGCCGCCAGATGATACAGGCCGGGCTCCACCAGCTTCCCGGCAGTAACCTGCTGAATCAGCTGGGCGGTGACCGCGGCAATGAGGGCTGCGCTTGTCGGAGCGCCAAACTGGTCATTCACCACGGACAGACTGTCGCGTGTTTGCGCCAACTTCAGCATGGTCTTCAAAAAATTATTGCCGTGCACACCAAACACCCAGGTCGTGCGGAAGGTCCAAGCCTGCAAATGGCTCGTCGCCATCACTGCCGCAATCGCCTGCTCGCCCGCGAGTTTGCTAGCGCCATAGACATTGAGCGGTTGAACCGGATCATCTTCGCGATAGCGCCCATGCTTATCGCCGGCAAAGACGTAGTCCGTGGAGTAATGCACCAGTCGGGCGCCACGCGCTGCCGCTAACTCGGCGAGCAGACGTGGCGCTTCGGCGTTGACGGCAAAAGCGGCATCACGCTCAGTTTCCGCTTTGTCTACGGCTGTCCAGGCACCGGCATTAATGATCCAGTCGGGCTGCACACGCTCAACGCAGGCGCGAATGCTGTCGGGATCTGCCAAGTTGCATTGCTGGCGATCGACTGCGGTTAAAACGCCCATGTCAGCAAGCTGACGCTGAAGCTCATAGCCGACCTGACCCGTGCTGCCCGTTATCAAAATCCTCAAATCAACGCTCCATAATGTCGGACCACAGCCGCTGCACCAGCGTCCGCTCTGTCAATAACTCATCCGCTTGCAAGCCCTTGTCGGCCCCCGCTAAGGCTCGCGCATGTCCGGCTCGGCGCAGCGCCAGATACGCCGCTTTCAGCGCCTCTGCATCAGCTAAAGGCATCAATCCCCCCTGCGCCAAGGTATCGAGCAGACGCACATTATCCGGCCACTGAGTGAGTTCAGGGTGGGCATGGGCGTGCGCCAGCGTGAGGTATTGCACGAGAAATTCGATGTCTACAAGGCCGCCGGGGCTGTGCTTGAGATCAATTTCTTCCGGGTCTTTCGGTGCCAAGTGATCGCGCATTTTTTGCCGCATCTCGCGGACTTCTTGGCGCAGCATCGTGTCACTGCGTGCTTGTGAGAGCACCGAGGCACGTACCTCATCAAACCGCACCGCCAGTGCAGGATCGCCAACAACGACACGTGCGCGCACCAGAGCCTGATGCTCCCACGTCCAAGCCTGCTCACGCTGATACTGCGCGAAGCCATCCAATGAAGTCACCAACAGGCCCGATGCGCCCGACGGCCTGAGTCGCATGTCCACTTCATAAAGCAGGCCGCTGCCCATGCTGGTGGTGAGCAGATGAATGATTTTTTGGCCGAGGCGCGCAAAGAAACTCGCGCCGTCTAGGGGCTTAACGCCACCCACCGTGTCGCGCTGGGCGTCGGCATCGTGAATAAACACGAGGTCGAGATCAGAGCCATACCCCAACTCAAGGCCACCGAGCTTGCCGTAGCCAACAATGATAAAGCCGGGATCGCAGGGCTGGCCTTGACGATTCAACGGCGTGCCATGTCGGGCCACCAACTGCCGCCAGCTCAGGTGTAAGACTTCCTGTAAAACGGCCTCAGCAATCCACGTCAGCGAATCGCTAATTTTCATCAGCGCCAAAGTACCTTTAAGGTCCGAAGCCGCAACGCGCAGCACTTGGCCTTTCTGGAATAGGCGCAGAATATCCATTTGCCGCTCCAGATCATCCTCTGGCACTCGCGCCAACTGCGCCCGTAAGTCTGCCGATAACTCACTGCGCGAGGGTGGCGCGAACAGCGTGGCGGCATTGAGCAGCTCATCTAAGAGAGCCGGGTAACGCGCCAGCAGCTGAGCCATCCACGGACTGGCCGCGCACAGGTCAATTAAGCGCTTCAGCGCTTCCGGGTTTTCGCTCAGTAACACCAAATAGGCCGAGCGCTTCAGCGTGGCTTCAATCAGGGGCAGGATACGCGCCAAGGCTTGCTCGCCATTGTCATGGGCCTCACACTCGCGTACCAACGTTGGCAATAGGCGCTCAAGGCGCTCGCGCCCAGTCACGCTGAGCTGGGCCAGCGCACGACTGTCGAGCAGGGCTTGGATGGCGGGCGGCCATTGTTCTGGCGTAAGAGCTGCTTGCTCAGGCTCTGGCTCGCGGGCATCAATCACATCGCGGAAATGTCGGTGCACGACCTCGCGCTCGTTCGCAAGCGCCACGCGATAGGCCGTCCAATCAGCAAAGCCCATAGCCTCGGCAAGACGCTGGCGATCCGCGGCATCCACAGGCAGCATTTGTGTTTGCTGGTCATGCAAGGCTTGAATACGATGCTCACTGTCGCGTAAAAAATAATACGCGTGAACTAACGCTTGCACGGCACTCGCGGGCAGCAACCCGCGTTCGCCTAGCATCGGCAACACGTTGAGTAGCTCACGCTCTTGCAATGCCGTATCCACGCCGCCGCGAATAAGCTGAAAGGCCTGCGCAATAAACTCGACTTCGCGAATACCGCCCCGACCCAGCTTGATGTTGTCTTCCCGATCCAAGCGGCGCACCTCGCGCTCAATCATGGCCTTCATTTCGCGCAAGGATTCAAACACGCCGAAGTCAATGTAGCGGCGAAATACAAAAGGACGCAGCGCTCGCATTAATTGCTCGCCAGCGACGCGATCACCGGCACAAATACGCGCCTTAATCAGCGCATAACGCTCCCACTCGCGGCCATGACGCTCGTAGTAAGTTTCCATGGCATCCACACTCATGGCTAACGCTGAGCCATCACCCCACGGTCGCAAGCGCATGTCCACGCGAAAAACAAAACCATCGGCCGTGATGGGGTCGAGCAATTGAATAATGCGTTGCCCAACTTTAATGAAAAACTCGCGATTACTGATCGACCGGCGACCCTGCGTTTCACCTTCTTCGGCATAGCTGAACATGAGATCGATATCGGAAGACAAATTCAGCTCATGCGCGCCGAGCTTACCCATGCCAATGATGATCATTTGCTGAGGCTGACCCGAGCTTTCGCCGATAGGCTCGCCATGCAGTAGCGCAACATCGGCATGAGCTTGCGCTAACGCGACTTCAAGCACGGCATCGGCAAACTCAGACAGTTCCCGGGTTAATTCCGGCAGAGAGCAAAGCCGGTTTAAGTCGCGGGAGATAAAACGCATCTGCTCTTGCGTGCGCAGCTGGCGCAAGGCGGCCTGCCAGGCCGGATCGACACCCCGCGCCAGCTCCGTGAGCGGTCGCGCTTCAGATCGGGGCAAATGCGCCACGGCTCGCTGCACGCGCTGCAACCACGATTCATCGGCAGGACGGTCGGGTGCGCAGCTCAACCCTCGCTGCAAGCGTTCCTGTAGCCAGGGGGAGCAGTAACTAGCCTGCATGTGCTTTTCGCCTTTCGTTAAGCCATAAGCCATACGTAATACCCAACCAAGCAATAAACACCACTCGCCCACTGTTGCGGTAAAACATGGTCTGAGAAAGCCCAAAATCGATATACAAAAGAACCAATAACAACCCAGAGGTCGCCAGCGCTCGCACCTGAACAGATTTCTCGCCAAGATCGCGACGAAACACTGCAGCAGAAGACCAATAAAGCCAAAGCAGTAGCGCAGCGCCCACCAAGCCGTGCTTAACAGCAATATCAATCAACTCGTTATGCAAATGATTGGTCGGAATCCTGAGGCGAGTCTCACCCGCTTGAATCTGACGATCGCGTTCTGCTTCAAAGGCCTCTGCTCCCCAGCCTAGTAGGGGCTTATCCAATATCAGCCCTACGCCCATTTGCCACATCATGAGCCTTGGCACGACCGATTCACCAGAGTAGTCGCCCTGCTGCAAACGCGCTAACTCATCTACCGCATGCCCGATTCGGGTTTGCACACCCGTAGCCGGCACAGCCACTACTATCGCAGATGCCAATAAAACCACCCCGTAAACACTGAGATGTACACTTCGCTTAAGCTCTGGCGAAAAGGCTCGCCAAGCCACCCAACCCACGATTGGCAAGCCCACCCAACCACCGCGCGTGCCTGACAAAATCGACACCAGGAGGCCACTTACAGCACCGACTAACATAAGTACCATCCAGCCTCGGCGCCCTCGGAAATACAACGCCCCCATCAGCGCCGTAAAGCCCATCAACATGCCGATATCACCATGCTGGATGACATAGGTATGCCCACCCGCACGCTCCACCCCCAACACAATACGCTGCCATAGTGACCACGACATCGTCAGCATGGCCCCCAGTGCTACACCAACAAACCAATACGTTGCATCGAGCCTTAGCCTCACCACAGCCCAAATCAAGGGAATAATGAAGAGAAACTGCAAATAGGTTTCCGCGCGCCGCCAGCCTTCATCCCAACCTAACGCCAATGAAGCTTGCCCCACAGCAAACACAACAATGGCTGCGAACAGTTTGCTGGTGAAGTCTGGCAAAAAAGGCCTTTGCCGCGATGCCCATAACCCCATTAGCGCCAAAATAGCGGGGCCATAGCTATAGCCAGAGTTCACAATTAAGCAGAGTATCCCTGTCATAAAAAGTGCGATGTGACCCAGCAAACTTGCGCTCAACATACCTATTCCTAATCAGCGTTAATTCCATTTTCTGGTAGTATGCGGGATACCAAAAATAAGCGCTAACTCGCCTCGAAGGAACGATGCCCCCACTTCAACAACGCTTGATTAAGTCACTGCAATTCTTAACTGACTTAGGTCTTACCGGCTTATTACTTTGGCTATTGACCTCTCATAGCTCGGAGGCCTTTAGTCTGTTGGCCATCAGTGTGGGGCTGGGCTACTACCGACTGGCCGTGACGTTAAGTCACTACTCTATGCGCCGTCCCTTTTGGGATGAGCTACAGGAGTTATTGGTCACGGGCTTACTCATGGCCGCGGTACATGCGGCCCTGCTCATCTCTACGGATAAAGCATTTAGCGCGCATCCCATGCTTGCCTGGTGCGCTGTGATCATTGGCCTCCCCCTATCTCGAGGCTTAACACGCCAAACGCTGCGCCGATTCAATCTGTGGTTTCAGCCCGTCATTCTTATTGGCACCGGCAGCAACAGTACGGAAGCGAAAATAGCACTGGAAAGCGAAAATACGCTGGGCTATCGCGTCATCGTGCAATGCAGCCCTGACAGGGCTCAGCCCTACCTCCAACAGCACCCACATGCACTGGTGGCGCTGGCGCTTGAACACGAAGACGCTGATACGCTTAATAATTTACTCAGGCAGTTGATAAGCCAAAGCCGCGACTACCTCATCGCCCCAGCCATTCGTGGCTTACCTTTACAAGGCCTAACCAGCTTTCACACGCTGAGTCATGAGGTCCTGCTCCTTCGCGCCAGCAACCACCTAAAACAGCTACCCTCAAAAATCATTAAGCGCCTGTTTGATTACTTGGTGTCATGCGTTTTATTACTGATTTTGAGCCCGCTATTCTTGCTTATTGCATTGCGTTTAAGCCAAGAAAGCGGCCCCATCATTTTTTGGCATGACCGCGTAGGCCGGCACGGAAAAATCTTCCGCTGCCCGAAGTTTCGCACCATGACCATCGATGCTGATGCACAACTGGAAGCCCTACTTAACCGCTGCGAAAAAAGTCGCGACGAGTGGGAAGCCACCCGAAAGCTACGTGACGACCCCCGCGTAACAGCATTGGGTCGCTTTCTGCGCCAATCCAGCCTCGATGAACTTCCTCAGCTCTGGTGCGTGCTGAAAGGCGACATGAGCCTGGTCGGCCCTCGCCCCGTCACGGCCGCTGAAATGCCGCACTATGCCGAAAACAGAACATACTACGAGCAAGTACTCCCCGGCATTACCGGTCTCTGGCAGGTCAGCGGCCGCAGCGAAGCCGACTACCCCACGCGCGTGGCGCTTGATGTGTGGTATGTGCGGAATTGGTCACTCTGGACCGACGTGGTGATTTTGCTGAAGACGGCGAGCGTGGTGATTCAGCGGAAAGGGGCTTATTGAGGCCGCAGCGCACAAGCTGCATGACTTTGAGTCAGCTTACCCGCACCGGAGTCATTTCATGCGGAGGCGGGTGCTCATATCTTTAATGACTCCGTACACAATTTGTCGGGTAAAACGAACTTCTCCGGCATGTGAACCTGCTGGCAACTCACCTAACAGCTTGATGCCATTGGCCTCTGTGTTACTCGCTAACAAGTCTAGCTCTTTCCTCGCTAATTTCTCTGGCAAGCCAATATCCACGCCAAAAGCAATCACATGCTCATTTGTCAGCTGATGCGCATACTCGACATCGCCCATCGCCCATGAAAGCTCGGCACCTGCCCAGTCATTGCCGTTCCGGTAGACAGATGTGCACAACAGATCATAGTGTGGTGCGAGCCGCACGGTTGCCTCTCTTTCGCTGCCTTCAACATAGAACGATAGGTTTTTCAGGTGAGCATCGTCGTTACCGATCAGGGTATTGAACACGACCCAGCGATATAGCGCCAGACGGGTACGCGCCTTCTCACGGCATGCGTCGATCAGCCGGTTCAGCGAGTCAGGAGTTGCCTGCGTGTACTTAAATGACTTGTCCAGACCCAAAAGCTGACAGGCATCCAGCGTTTGCAGCCGAATGATGCCGGCTGCCGATAAGGCACGGTCAAAGCGCTCGATGAGGTAGACCGGCTCGGGGACATGTCGCAGCATGACCTCTGGAACCGGCAGCCCGACACGTTTGGCCAGCGTCACGGCAAACCATTCGTTGATGACGCTGTGCGGGTAATTGTCTTTGTCCTGATGTTCGGGCTTTAAGATGTGCGTGGACGGTGTGTTGCCGCGCGGCTCGAACAAACCTTCTGGAGTGAATACTACAGCCAGTTTGTGCTGGGCACCGGCCAGAGAAATTTTCTTGGGTGCGCCATGTGTCAGCGAGACAGTTGGTAGCTGACGTATGCGTGCCGACAGTGCCTCGTCGGTCAGGAGCACATTGCCCTCCTCCACTTCAGGTGTCTCGTCAGGTGCCAGCAAGGCGAGTGCGCCGGCTGATTCACCACCGTACCAAGCCAGCAGGCCAAAAGCGTCTGCTTTGCTCAGACGGGCATCTTTGGCCAACAGCTCCCGTGCGCCTTCTTCAGGCAGCAGGTTGTCGAAGAACCACTGTACGGGTCGCTGGCTGGCACCATCCACAATGGAGCCAGCCCTTCGGGGCAGAGAAGGAGCGAGGTCGAAACCGGTGGCAGATACTTGCCATGCCGGGTCATAGTCCAAGGCCCACAAGCCGTTTTGCTCTCGCAACTGTCCTACCCGTTGCGCGTTGAACCAGATGGCTAGCGTGCGGGCTTCCGGCCTGCTCATGCCTTTGGCTCTTTGATGATACTGGCACTTTCCTCGGCGACATCGAGGTAGACCGTAATTCCCAGCTCCTCTAACGCTTGTAGCACCTTGCCAAGCTGCACCCCTGGCTTGCCTTGCTCTACTGCGCGCAAAAAGACATGGCTGCTGCCGATCATGGCGGCGAAGTCGTCCTGTCGCAGGCCTTGCCGCTTGCGTTCGGCGCGAGCGAGGCGGCCGATGAGTTCAGTCGAATGAGCTTTGACTAGCATAGCGATCTCGAACGAAATAATTTTTTAGATTATGTCGATTTAAGATCGATTTTACCAAAATAGAAAGAATTATTTAGATATGTACGATAGTGGCACTGAAAGCGCTTAAATCGAATTAATTGTTTCGATTTAAGCTCAAGCCGAAACAGGGCAATGACAAGAGTCCTCCAATCTGAGCACAGGCCTCAAGTCCATCGGCCACAGTGCGCAGCGTGAGATTGCTGGTGCCCCTCAGCTTTTGACTAACATTCGCCAATGAGGTGCTCAGCCGCTGCTGATCATCAGTATCTTTGTGGTGGTATTTCTGGAGATACACCCTTTCCGGGACGGCAATAGCCAACTCAGGACACGATACGAACGGCGACACCCAATTGGCAGCCGTGGTTGGTATTCTTTCTGCGCTCGCTTGCAGAGCAGGTGCGCCGCAAAGAGAAGAAGGTCGAACGAGAGAAAATTGTGCTGGCTGCATTGCCGGAGCTGTCGTTGCAGATCATCGAGTTCGCGCGCGAGCACTGGCGGGTCACCAGATCCAACCGCAATACCTTGAAGCAGTATTTTCGCAGCTTGGTCGATCGGTGCCATCTCAGCCAACAGGGTGGTGGGCGCGGAGTCTGGTATGAGCTGAAGTAATGCATGAGCAGTACAACACTTAAAGTGCTTGACCACTACAACTGCCGCCACTACATCAGCTTGAGAAACGCCGCCACATACAGCCCCAACTGCCCCACTCGTGTTTGACGATAAAGCCCAAGCTGGTACAGGCCAATCACGCGCCCCCATGGCGTACGGCGCTGTCGCACTTCGGCGAAGCGCGCCATGAGCGCACGGTTTTCCGGGGTCATGTGCTCGGCAATGCCTTCCAGTGCGTGCAAGTTCTGGGTATTCCAGTCACGGAAGCGAGCTCGCAGCAGCTGGCGCACGCGGTGCCAGCGCGAGGCTAAGGTCCATTGCGCACCAATCGCGTTGTTGCCGTGCTGGCGATACAGCACCGTGGGCTCCTGGCTGTAGAACACCTGGCCACCACAGGCGGTCACGACTTGGTAGAGCGCCCAGTCGTGCCAGACCGGCATGGCATGAGCGCCGAGCTTGGCTAGCAGGTCGCGAGCCGCGAGATTGAAGACCATGGTGTTACCTGAGGCAATGTTCTGGATCAGGGCGTTTTGAAATGACGATTGCCGCGGATGATGCGGAGACCAGCCGATGGGCACACCTGCGGCATCAATTAGGCGTGTACGGGAGGCGTAAAGCGCCGGCACATCAACGGGCACAGCGGCCAGAAAGCGCAAAGCACGTGCCAGGTGATCCGGCGCCCAAAAGTCATCCTGATCAGCCAAGGCAAAATACTCTCCCGTGATCGAGACATCGTTGATCAGGCTAAAGAAGTTGCGGACAAAGCCTTCAGCAGGCCCTGATCGCCAGGACACTTGAGGATGGTCAGTGGCATAGCGCTGAAGCACTTCGCAACTGCCATCCGAGGAGCCGTCATCGGAAACCACAAGGATTGGCATGCAATCTTGCTGCGGCAAAATGGAATCTAGCTGTGCCGGCAGATAGCAGCCACCGTTGTAGGAGCAGAGGAGTACAGTTACAGGCACCATCTAAATACTCCGTAAACAGCACGAGTTAAGCTGTCGAGTCGAACAACGCGGAAACTATCCGACCTTACTGCTCACCACGCAAGACCGGGCATTAGGACGGGCAGAGGACTCAGGCGACAATCTGCCCAGCAAAAGGGTAGTTCAATGCCATTCTCGGCAGCGCTTAGTGCGGTTGATTATCGCACTTCTGTGAGCCGACCGTGCTCCAGCGTGAAGATCCGATTACAGTATTTTTCGATTAGTGACGAATCATGCGATGCAAATACGAATATGCGCGAGGCACGAATCATGTTGCTGATACGCGCCTCGCTCTTTTCGCGAAAGCCAGCGTCTCCGGTGGAGAACATTTCGTCGAGCAGAAAAATCTCTGGGATGACCGCCGTGGCCACAGCGAACATGAGCCGCATAGTCATGCCTGAAGAGTAGGTGCGCACAGGCATCTCCAAGAAGTCGCCCAGCTCCGTGAATTCCTCGACCTCAGGCGTCAACGCATTGGCTTCGGCATAGCTCATACCCATCATCAAGCCCAAGTTAATGATGTTGTCATAACCGGTGAGCTCAGGATCCAGACCCGCGCCAATCTCCAGCACTGTAGCCACCTTGCCCCGACGCCGTACGAGCCCTTTTGTGGGTGGGTAGATACCAGCCATGGCGCGCAGCAGGGTGCTCTTACCCGCCCCATTGTGGCCCACCAAGCCCACGGCATCACCGTCGTGCAACTCGAAACTCACGTCCTTCAACGCCGTGATTACTGTCACATTAGCGGCATTACGCTCGATCATTCCACCTGTGGCTACACGGGCTAAGTGGCTGCGCAGACTCATACCATGAGAGTCGTAGATAGGATATTGCAGTGTCACGTTGTCGAAAATCATGTATGTCATATCAAACCCAGAATGCGATGCGACGACCGGTCGTCTTCATGACCCAGAACGTGGCTAGACCTCCGACCACCAACATGCCCACTAGCACCGGCAGCGTGTTAGCGTGCGCAGCCTGACCGAGCAGTGGTGCTCGCACACTTTCAATGAAATACGAGAACGGGTTAGCCCAGATTAGTGCTTGGGCATTGGGCAGCTTGTCGGCTTTGAACATGACCGGCGTAATAAAGAACAGCAACGGAATGAATGACTGGACTGCCAGCTCCACATCACGAAAACGCGCGCCAACGAGGCCCAGAAGGCAGATGACCCAGAATAGGTTAGCAATGACCAACCCCATGGCCAGCAGAGACTCCAACAGCCCCCACCCAAGCGGAAGATGAAAATACCAAATGACACCCGCTAAGATGAGCAGGTTGTGCAGAAAAGTAATGACATGCTTGGCCAGCAGACGAAATGCGAAAAACCAGATCGGCATGGGCAGGTTACGAATCATGCGGCTTTCACGACTGAATGCTCCAGGGGCATCCATGAGACAGGAAGACACTAGCTGCCAAACAATGAGGCCAATGGCCAGCGTAGGGACAAATTCCTGCAATGACAATTTGAACAGACTAGCCCAGATGACACTTAGGCCGATGACCCCAATGAAATTCGTGAGAACGATCCAAAATGGACCAAGCACACTTTTCTTATAGCGAGCCTTGGTATCTGCCCAGGCCAGATAAATGGCGTTAGTTAGTAGCGTAGTTTTCAAAGAGAGAGCCTTAACAGTTTTTTGCCACAAATATAAATTATAACAAAGCCCGCTGTGTCAGGCGAACGGCTCATTTGTGCAATTGCATCTCTGCGAGAAGCTTTCCCCTTTCCAAGATTGGCTATTCTTGCGCGTCGGGATCACCGCAACAACATCAAGCGACAATATCACTACAATCAGAAAGTGTTTCTATAGATTTCATCCATGCAATAGTGGATTGAAGCCCCTCTTCGAATAGGGTGCGCGGTCGCCAGCCCAGCTCACTGTCGGCAAACGCACCGCAGAGAATACTGACTGGCACGTCAACTTGACGGCTCGGCCGATATTCTACCGGAGTGTCGGCTCCAAGTAGCCCATTAATCGCAGCGACGATGTCACTAAGGCTACGACCCTCTCCACTGCCTATGTTAAAGATACGCCCCGCACCCTGATGAGTGGCAGCTAGCATCAGCGCCTCAATCACATCATCGATATAGATGTAATCTCGAGTAACGCTGCCATCTCCCCATATCTCGATTGGCTTACTGGCCAGGGCCCGACGCATAAAGGCGGCTATGACACCCTGACTCTTCTGCGCCGACTGGTAAGTGCCGAAGGGGTTGGCAACTCGCAGCACACGATATTCCAACCCGTAAAGATATTCGTAAAGGCCAAGGTACTTCTCGATCGCTAGCTTGCTGATACCGTAGGCAGTGATCGGGTTGGTTGGCGCTGTCTCCGGCGTCGGCACCTCGCCTGGAATGCCATAAATGGTACCGCCGGAGGACACAAACACCACCCGACGCACGCCAGTCTCACGACAGGCATCGAGCAACCGCAGGGTGCTTGCGACATTTGCGTTGAGATCAGCGACCTTGTCGACGTTAGCACTAGCCGGCGTGGTAGCGTTCACCAAATGGAAAACCACATCGCAGCCGGCGATAGCTGCAGGCAGAGAAGTGGGATCGGCAAAGTCCCCCGGGATCCAGTCACAGCCGCGCAACGCCTCAGGGAACGATTGACGGCGACCAAAGGCCCGCAGGGAGTCGACCCGCCCTACCAAGGATCGGCACAGATTGGTACCGATGAAGCCGCCAGCGCCTAGCACTGCGCAGCGTAAGCGCGACAGGTCGACAGTGGCGCTGGTCATATCACGCTCTCCAGTGTGTCTAGGCTACGCAGAATATCACCAACCTTGCGGGCTTCCACCTGCCAATCGGTCGCGGCGGCTGTGGCGAAGCCCGCCTGTCGCAAGCGCTCCGCCTCGGCCGGGTTCTCCAGCACGGCGAACAGCGCGTCAGCCAGGGTCTCCACCGTCGGCACAGCAAGTCGGGCATTGCCGTCGTGCAGTAGCCATTCAGTGCAGGGGGCTCTGTTGCTCACCACCGGCGTACCACAGGCCATCAATTCTAATGGCAACAGAGATAGGTTAGTGAATGATAGCACCAGCGCCACGTCGCACTGGCTATACAGATCAGGCAGCGCGTCTAGGCTGAGAGTGCCGGCATTCTGGTGGGCGAACGGAATGTGGTAATTGGAGATATCCCAGCCGGCAAAAACCACTTTCACATCCGGCAAACGGCGCGCAACTTCATCCAGAGCAAGCAGCCCCATTTCAAAGGCGCGGCGCTGAGTCGGCGGCCTGGCATAGAAGAAGATGCGGCGGATTTTCGGCTCTTTGCGCTTGCGTGGAGCATATAGGTGGCGGTCGAAAGAAAAGCCGAAAGCCTCGGTCCGCATGCCGAACTCGGCCGCCAGCTTGTCCTTCAGCCATGTGCCAGCAGTGATACCGAAGAAACCGAAGCGATAGGTTTCCTCTGCCCACTCATATTCGGCCCCAGCAGCGTAGAAATACGGCTCATAATCTTGGACGAAATAGCAGCGGTGGACCGTGGGCTGAAAGCGGCGCACGTAATAGGCCGTGTGCCAGCTGGTGGCGATGGTGATGTGGGCAGGCGGCACCGACTCAATGCCCAGGTAGACCTTGCCCCTCAGCGGGAAGAACCAGTCATTGATCTGCTTGCGTGCCTGATCCGCTGACAGCGGCTGCGGATCACCAACCACCACGATGCGACAGTCAAAGCCTTCCTTCTCAAGGAATTTGACGAATCGGAAGATATTGAGGTGGCCGCCAGAGCCGTAACCACATGGCGGCACCACCCAGTTAATGGTCGTGCGCGGCACGCTGTCAGGCACAATTGGGGAGCCAACCGGACGATTATGTACGAAATCGTAGTGGTCGATAACTCGTGTTTTTGCTAGCAGCCCACCACGGCTGCTGCGCAACTTCTGCATAATCAGCGCCATAAGTGCACCAACGCCATTCTGGCGACCGTAATGCAGCGCAGCGCGGGAACGGCGTAGCAGCATGTGAAACTTCGAATTGAATGTCATTGGGCTTCGCCTCTCCCATCGGCTGCATGCAGCCCCAACATCAGTCTTTTATCGCGTGACAGGCGTTGACGCAGCCCCTCAGACAAGCGGTCACCATAGGAACCCAGATAGTGCCCCGCCAAGCGCATGAAATTGTCGAACGGTGCCCGAAATACAGCCATGGTCTGCATACCGAATAGTCCGTGGCGGCGTGCGTATGTCATGTCGCGATGGGTCAGCGCTAGCCACGAGCGCATCAGAGACCAAGGCCCAGCGCACATCACATAACCGAACAGGCGGCGGAAAGCATAGGCCTCATCGAAGCTACGCTGCAGCCGCTCAAACAGAGTATAGTTATGGCTATGCACCACCACGGCATCTCGGGCATAGACCTTCTTGTAGCCGGCCTCGATGATCTTCTTTGCCCAAAATTGGTCTTCGGCGAAATCCACGTCCGGGTATGGCAGCATCTCCCACACGCTGCGCCGGATCAGCGCATTATTATCGGAGAAGAAGTGCAATATCTGGCGGTAGCCTTGGTCACGGGCGTAGCGTTCGGGGCTGTCCATCTGCACCACTTGCCACGCGTCAAAGCGGGCGAAATGCAGCTCAAGTTCATGGGCAGTGAACGGATTGGCATCGGGATAGGCGATATGTCGGCCAAAAACGCCCGCGATAGCCGGATCCTGCTCGATCGCCGCTACCATTGCCTCAAGCCACTGCTCGTTTACTGGCAACGCATCCTGGGTGATCAGCGCAACAAACTCTCCCCGCGCCATGCTGACACCGAGATTACGGGTTCTGCCGTGCCCGAATTCCTTCGGCGGAATGGCATGCAAGCGCACACCAGGAAAGCGGCTACAGACCTCAGGGGTACTATCGCTCGATCCCGAGTCAATAACCAGCACTTCAAAAGGCCATGGCGTGCACTGTGAAACCACACGCTCCAATACTTTTTCGAAGATAGCTCCACCATTCTTGGTCGGGATCAGTACGGTAACTTTGGGGACTATGGAAGTCACATTATTTGTCTCATTTGGATGCATGTAATCTTTTCCATGAAAAAGCCACTGCTATTACCAAAGACTTTCGGCTCTAAAAAGTACATCGGGTATTACGACTCGAATTACTTGCATCACTTACTTGCCGACCAGCCCCTTCAAATACTGACCATAAGCTGTCTTGCCCAATGCATTGGCCTGAACCAACACCTGCGCCTTGCTCAGCCACCCATTCGCATAGCCAATCTCTTCGAGGCAAGCCACCTTCAAGCCTTGGCGATGCTCGATGGTCTGCACATACATGCCGGCCTCAAGGAGACTGTCGTGCGTGCCGGTGTCGAGCCAGGCAAAACCACGGCCCAGCCGCTCCACACGCAAGTCGCCACGCTCAAGGTAGGCATTGTTCACTGAAGTGATTTCCAGCTCACCGCGATGCGATGGCTTCACCGCCTTGGCAATGTCGATGACATCGTTGTCGTAGAAATACAGGCCGGTCACGGCATAGCTGGATTTTGGCTGCAGCGGCTTCTCTTCAATGGAAATGGCTTTACCACGCTCATCAAACTCCACCACACCAAAGCGTTCAGGGTCACTCACCCAATACCCAAACACCGTGGCACCGCTTGGCTGCGCTACCGCACGCTGCAACTGCTCGCTGAAGTGCTGACCATGAAAAATATTGTCGCCCAATACTAGGCAAACCGGGCTCTCACCAATGAAGTCTTCACCAATCAGAAACGCCTGCGCCAAGCCATCCGGATGCGGTTGTTCGGCGTAACTGAACTGCACACCGAACTGCTCGCCTGTGCCCAGCAATTTGCGATACTGCGGCAGGTCATCTGGCGTGGAAATGATCAGAATTTCACGAATACCCGCCAGCATGAGCACTGAAATGGGGTAGTAGATCATCGGCTTGTCGTAGATAGGCAGAAGCTGCTTGCTCACGCCCAGCGTGATGGGGTGCAGCCGAGTGCCGGAACCGCCGGCAAGAATGATTCCTTTCATGTGAGCTTCCAAGCTTCTTTCTTGTGGCGCGGATTGTAGCAGAGCCAAATAAAGCTGGCATGTCCAAATTTCACGGCGCCTTAGCTTTTAGCCTAGCGAAATTAATGACCTATCTACTTAGCCACAGGCTAGGCTGGGCTAGATATGACCGCGCAAAACCGCGCGCTAAAACCATAAAAAAGCCCGCGAATCTCTTCGCGGGCTTTTTAAACCGCTCGATCACCCGCCAAAGCGGGCTCTCGCCGAGCCTTACACCGAGTAGTACAGATCGAATTCGATCGGCGATACGAAGGTGCTTACGCGACGCGCTTCTTCGGTCTTCAGTTCGATGTAGGCGTCCAGCATTTCCTTGGTGAACACGCCACCCTTGGTCAGGAACTCGTGGTCGGCCTTGAGGGCGTCCAGAGCCATTTCCAGGTTGTGAGCCACGGTTGGGATCTTGGCTTCTTCTTCTGGCGGCAGGTCGTACAAGTTCTTGTCGGCTGCGGCGCCTGGGTGGATCTTGTTCTGGATGCCGTCGAGGCCAGCCATCAACAAAGCAGCGAAGCACAGGTATGGGTTAGCTGCTGGATCCGGGAAACGGGCTTCGATACGACGACCCTTCGGGCTGGCGACGTATGGAATACGAATCGATGCCGAACGGTTGCGAGCCGAATAGGCCAGCATGATTGGCGCTTCGTAGTGTGGAACCAGACGCTTGTAGGAGTTGGTCGCTGGGTTGGTGATGGCGTTCAGCGCGCGAGCGTGCTTGATCACACCGCCAATGAAGAACAGCGCCATTTCCGACAGGCCGGCGTATTCGTCGCCAGCAAACAGGTTCTTGCCATCCTTGGAGATGGACATGTGAACGTGCATACCGGAACCGTTATCACCAACGATGGGCTTAGGCATGAATGTCGCGGTCTTGCCGAACGCGTGAGCGACGTTGTGAACAGCGTACTTCAGCACCTGAACTTCGTCAGCCTTACGTACCAGCGTGTTGAATGTCACACCGATTTCGGACTGGCAGGAAGCCACTTCGTGGTGCTGAACTTCAACTTTGCCAACGCCCATCATGGCTTCAATGGCGGTGCACATGGCAGCGCGCAGATCCTGAGCGGAGTCAATTGGCGGTACGGGGAAATAACCACCCTTCACGCGTGGACGGTGACCGGTGTTGCCACCTTCGTAGTCATTGTTGGTCGACCAAGCGGCTTCTTCAGCGATCATCTTATGCGACGAACCCGCCATGCTGATGTCCCACTTTACTTCGTCAAATACGAAGAACTCAGGCTCTGGGCCGAAGAAAGCGGTGTCACCGATACCGGTGGACTTCAGGTAGGCTTCAGCGCGCTTGGCGATGGAGCGTGGGTCACGCTCGTAACCTTCCATGGTGGACGGCTCGATAACGTCACAGGTCACAACAACCGTGGACTCTTCAAAGAAGGGGTCCATGAAAGCGGTTTCTGGATCTGGTAGCAAAATCATGTCGGACGCTTCAATGCCCTTCCAGCCCGTGATCGACGAACCGTCAAACATTTTGCCGTTAACGAAGGTTTCTTCGTCAATGGTGTGGGATGGGTAGGAAACGTGCTGTTCCTTACCCTTGGTATCGGTAAAACGGAAATCGACCCACTTGGCTTCGTTTTCCTTGATCAGTTTCAGCACTTTGTTCGACATGTTTAGCTCCTCCACAGAGCATTGCACAGACTTTGATTTGAATTCGTCGGGACACTCAGGCCGCGGCCCGTTGGTTAGAACGGGAGGGCGTGCCAGCATCACTGGACGGTTTTAGCAAATTGCGTGCCACGAAACCAGCACCCACAGTTGCGCCAACTCGGTGCATAAGCAGCTCAATAGTCACCAAAAAAGTGCAATTAATCTGTATATGCCCCAATTTGGTGCAAATTGCTCGCTTTGCACACAGCTTAACCGGCGCAGAAGCATAGCATTGATTGAGTCTACACTGCAGACCCCTTAGTCTAGGCAGCGAAAACTTCCCTCTGCGTTTAACGAGCCTAACGGTATGACCGATTGTATTTTTTGCAAAATCGCTAATCATGAAGTGAATGCCCGCATCGTGTTTGAGAACGAGCGCGTGGTGGCCTTTCACGATTTATTCCCGGCCGCACCCACGCACTTGCTGATCATCCCGAAACAGCATTTCACGACGCTCAATGATGTACCGGCCAGCGAGGCTGCGCTGCTTGGCGAGCTCATGACCACAGCCACTGCGCTGGCAAAAGAGTATGGCTTCGCTGAAGAGGGCTACCGAGTGGTGATGAATTGCAATCAGGATGGCGGACAAAGTGTGTATCACATTCATTTGCATCTATTAGCCGGTCGCCGACTCAGCTGGCCTCCGGGCTAAACCCAAACAAGAGATCTAAACTCATGCGCCGTTACACGTTTTTTGATCGACTGATTGGCGAAGCCGACAAGGTGCTGCGCACGCTCGCACACGACGCCGTGTCCGCCAGCCGAGCCTCACCGGCGGAGCATTTACCCGAAGCGGGATTAAGCGCAGAGGAACAGCGCCAAATCAGCGGTTTCATGCGCATCAACCATACCGGCGAAGTCTGCGCGCAAGCGCTCTATCACGGCCAAGCCCTCACGGCCCGCCTACCCACGGTGCGCCAAGACATGGAGCACGCGGCGCAGGAAGAAGTCGACCACCTCGCCTGGTGCCAGCAACGTCTCAACGAGCTCGGGGCATCGCCCAGCGTGCTAAACCCCGTTTTTTATGCCGCGTCGTTCAGTATTGGCGCCTTGGCCGGCATGGCCGGTGACAAGTGGAGTCTGGGATTTGTGGCAGAGACCGAGCGTCAGGTCTGCGAGCATTTGCAGGGGCATCTCACGCGCTTGCCGTTAAACGACCTGCGCACGCGCGCCGTTCTAGCGCAGATGCATAGCGATGAAGCAGAGCATCGCGACATGGCCCTGAAAGCTGGGGCAGCCACGTTGCCCGAGCCCATTCAAAAAGCCATGCAGGCAATGTCGACGGTGATGACGGGAACAACGTACTACCTTTAGGCAGCAATCATCTCGTAGCTGTGCGTGATCACCACGCCGGCAGCCTGCAACATGATGGAGGCCGAGCAGTATTTCTCGGCCGACAGCTCCACGGCACGCTTCACCTGCGCTTCCTTCAGATCCGTTCCGGTCACCACAAAGTGCACATGAATTTTCGTGAACACGGCTGGCACGGCATCCGCACGCTCAGCCTGCAGAACCGCTTCGCAGTGGGTGACTTGCTGGCGTGATTTTTTCAAAATGGTCATGACATCAAAACTGGTGCAGCCGCCCATGCCCATCAGCATCATTTCCATGGGACGGGCACCGAGGTTGCGACCACCGAGATCGGGCGGGCCGTCCATAATAACTTCGTGACCAGAGCCGGACTTTGCCTTGAAGCTCACTTCGCCATTCCACGTAATTCGTGCTTCCACAGTAAGAACCTCGTCTCAAGACCAGAAAGTATTTACATGCGCATAGGCGCGAATTTTATCGTCACAACTGAGTAGCGTGGCACCCAACAAACGCGCCGTCGCCACCAGGAAACGATCTGCCGGATCTTTGTGAAAGTCACCGGGCAAGTTCACCGACTCCACCGCTACGCGATGATCAATGGGCACAAAACGAACCCCGTTGATAGCCTGCACCAAATCCAGCCAATCGCTGACGGGGCGCGATAACACCAGGCGATCTCGAGCCACCAGCTGCGCTATTTCCCACGCCGAGATCGCGGAAATGAGTACAGCGTTCTCGGCCAGATTTTGACAAATCAGCGTTTCGGCTGACTCAGGCAGGCGAGCATCGCCACTCACCCACCAGATCAGCGCATGCGTATCGAGCAAGATCACAGGTTGGCGTACCAGTCCACATCCACCGGCTCCAGCGGATTGTCATAGCGCAATACCGTTTCGCGCAGCATCAGCAGGGGATCTTGCGCGGGCTGGCAGGGGCGAAGCTCCAGCGTGGGGCGACCATGATCGGTGATGATCAGTGACTGGGCGCTGTCTTCAACCTGACGACACAGCTCCAGCGCGCGGGCCTTGAATTCCGTTTTCGATATCTGAGACAGATAGGCCGACATGGCTCGCCTCCAAAATGACTACTTCAAATAGTCAGTATAGGCTCAGAAAAATAATTCCGCCAGTTTCTCGCCCGGCTCTGGAGCGCGCATGAACGCTTCGCCCACAAGGAAACCATGCACAGCGTTATCGCGCATGCGCGCCACGTCATCGCGGGTGAAGATGCCGCTTTCGGTGATTACGGTGCGGTCACGCGGGATATCGCCAAGCAGGTCCAGCGTGGCCTGCAGGCTGACCTCGAAGGTGTGCAGGTTGCGGTTATTGATGCCGACCAGCGGGCTGCTCAGCGGCAGCGAACGCAACAGCTCGGCACGATCATGCACCTCGATCAGCACATCCAGCCCCTGTTCGATGGCACAGGCGTTGAGCTCCTGCAACTGTGCATCCGACAAGGCCGCGACAATCAGCAGCACGCAGTCGGCGCCGAGTGCCCGCGCCTCGATGACCTGATACGGGTCACAGAGAAAATCCTTGCGAATCACCGGCAGATCGCAAGCAGCACGCGCCTGCTTGAGGTAGTCATCACTGCCTTGAAAGAAGTCGACATCGGTGAGCACTGAAAGGCAGCTAGCACCACCTTTCTGATACGACTCGGCGATGGCTGCGGGCTGGAAATCCGCACGGATCACACCCTTGGACGGCGATGCCTTCTTGATCTCAGCGATGACGCCGGGGCGGCCGGAGGCGATGGTCGTCTGCAAGGCGCGAGTGAAGCCACGCACTGGGTCGGCCTCACGGGCAAAGGCCTCTTGATCCTTCAGGGAATGACGCTTGCGACGTGCTGCGATTTCTTCGCGCTTACGCGCCATGATCTTGTCGAGAATGGTGCTCATACGGCTGGGCTCACGTCGGGCTTTGAGGCAATAAGGCGCGCGTAAACAAGCGCAGGTCATTGAGTTTTTCCAGCGCCTGACCCGTGCTAATGACATCCTCGGCGAGGGCTACGGCCAGCTTCCAGCTCGTTGTGAGGCCGGCAACATAAATTGCCGCACCGGCATTGAGCGCGATGATGTCCGCAGCCTTTCGGCCCTGTTCGGTAGCTTGCTTGCCGAGAGCATCGAGAATGAGTGCCAGCGATTCTGTCGAATCGCCCACCATGAGCCCAACAAGGCTCTGGCTGGCAACACCTAAATCTTCCGGCACCACGCTGTATTCCTTCACGGCGCCATTTTTCCACTCCGCCACATGCGTACGCGTGGCGAGCGATACCTCATCGAGGCCATCGGACGCATGCACGACCAGGGCATGGACGCTGCCGAGACGACCCAGCACTTCGGCCATCGGGCGGCAGAGTGCCGGATTGAAGACACCGACCACCTGACGCTGCACAAAGGCCGGATTGGTCAGCGGACCCAACATGTTAAACAGGGTGCGTAAGCCGATCTCGCGTCGCGCACCAATGGCATGCTTCATGGCGCCGTGATGATTCACGGCAAAGAGGAAGCCGACGCCCACGGTGTCGATGCAACGTGCGACCTCTTCCGCGCTAATCGCGAGATTAATCCCAGCAGCTTCCAGCAGGTCGGCACTGCCGCTCTTCGACGACACGGCGCGATTGCCGTGCTTCGCCACGCGACCACCGGCCGCCGCAACGACCATTGCCGCCGCCGTGGAAACATTGAATAAATTGGCCCCATCGCCGCCGGTTCCCACAATATCGACCAGATACTGCGTTTGGCTGATGTGGACCGGCGTTGCTAAGTCGCGCATCACGCGGGCTGCGCCTTCGATCTCATCGATAGACTCGCCCTTCATGCGAAGCGCCACCAACAGTGCGGCAATCTGTGCATCACTGCACTGCCCACTCATGATGGCTTTCATCACATCCTGCATTTCGGCGGTATTGAGGTCGATGCGCTCGACTACGCGGGCCAGCGCCTGCTTGATATCCATGCGTTTGAAACTCAGCGCGTCTGTGTCAGAAAGTTTTTCAGCAGAGCATGACCCTGCTCGGTGAGGATGGATTCCGGATGAAACTGCACGCCTTCCACGGCCAGCGTCTTGTGGCGCAGACCCATGATCTCATCGACAGCACCGTCTTCGGTTTGCGTCCACGCGGTCATTTCTAAACAAGCCGGCAAGGTTTCTTTCTTCACCACCAGCGAGTGATAGCGCGTGGCGGTGAGCGGGTTGTTGAGGCCGGCAAAAACACCCGTGTCCTTGTGGAAGATCGGCGATGTTTTGCCATGCATGACCTGCCGTGCGCGCACCACATCACCACCGTAGTGCTGACCAATACTTTGGTGCCCCAAACAAACGCCGAGCAGTGGAATCTCGCCAGCAAACCGTGCGATGGCCGGGATGGAAATACCGGCCTCGGTCGGCGTGCAGGGACCGGGTGAAATCACCAGACGATCGGGCTTCAGCGCCGCGATTTGGTCGAGCGTGATTTCATCATTGCGATACACCACCACCTCTTCACCCAGCTCGCCAAAATACTGCACGAGGTTGTAGGTAAAGGAGTCATAGTTGTCGATCATGAGCAGCATGGTTCAGTCCTCCGCCTTGACCAGATTGGTCGAGGCCAGCTCGGCCGCTTTCATCAGCGCCCGCGCCTTGTTTTGGGTTTCCATCCACTCCAGTTCGGGAATGGAATCGGCCACAACACCCGCGCCAGCCTGCACATGCATCTGGCCATCTTTGAGAATGGCGGTGCGGATGGCAATCGCGGTATCCATGTTGCCGTTCCACGCCAGATAGCCGACCGCGCCACCGTAGATGCCGCGCTTCACCGGCTCCAGCTCGTCGATGATTTCCATGGCACGCACTTTCGGCGCGCCAGACAGCGTACCGGCTGGCAGCGTCGCCTTCAGCACATCGAGCGCGGTCACGCCCGGCTTCAGCGTGGCTTCGACGTTGGACACGATATGCATGACATGTGAATAACGCTCGACGGCCATCTTCTCGGTGACGCGCACCTGACCGATCTCGGCAACACGGCCGACATCATTGCGGCCGAGGTCAATGAGCATCAGATGCTCGGCGATTTCCTTGGGATCGGCGAGCAGCTCGGCCTCCAGCTCACGGTCGCGCTCCGGCGTGCTGCCGCGTTTGCGCGTGCCGGCAATCGGACGTACCGACACCTGACCATTTTCCGAGCGCGCGAGAATCTCCGGGCTGGAGCCGACGATATGGAAATCGCCGCAGTGCAGAAAATACAAATACGGTGACGGATTCAGATGCCGCAAGGCGCGGTACAGCGTCAGCGGCGGCTGCACAAAGGGCGCACTCAGACGCTGCGATGGCACCACCTGCATGATGTCGCCGGCCAGCACGTAATCCTTGATGCGATTCACCGCCGCCTTGAAATTCTGCTCGCCGAAACTGGACACGAAGTCCTGCTCGCGGGTGACCTGGCCGGGCACAAAGGCATCGACTGAGGTCTGGCCGCGCGGGGCACGAATCATCGTCACCAGTTCGCTCAGGCGCTGCTCGGCACGGCTCAGGGCATCCGGCTGCGACGGGTCGGCATGCACCACCAGAAACAGCGAGCCTTTGACCTTGTCGAACACCATGACCTCATCAGAGACCATGAAGAAGATGTCCGGCGTGCCGATGGGATCAGGCTTGACCACGCCGGCCAGTCGTTTCTCGACATAGCGCACGGTGTCGTAGCCGAAGTAGCCGACCAAGCCGCCGGTGAAGCGCGGCAGATCGCTCAGCTCGGGCACGCGATAGCGCTGCTGGAAGGTTTCGACAAAGGCCAGCGGGTCGGTCACGCTCAGCGACTCGGTGACCACGCCATCCACCTGAATCGTCACGTCATAGCCGCGCACCTGCAGCAAAATGCGCGCAGGCAGGCCAATCATGGAATAACGCCCCCATTGCTCGCCGCCGTGGACGGATTCAAACAAATAGGTATAGGGCTGGTCAGCGACCTTTAAATAGCAAGACAGCGGGGTGTCGAGATCCGCGAGGATTTCCCGGACTACCGGAATGCGGTTGTAGCCTTGCGCAGCCAGCGCGGCGAATTTTTCAGCGTTCATGAGCACTCACTCAAACAAAATCAGGACAGCACAACAGGCAATGGCGGATGCGTCACCATCGCCAACCGATGCTGCCAAGCTTGAGAAGCACGTCACACATGGCTGTAGCCTTCAGAATTAATGTGAGGAAGTTAAATTAACTCGGCCAAGGACGCAACCAAACGATCCGGCGCACAGGCTTCAATCGGCTCACCGTGATTGTAGCCATAGGGCAGCGCCAGGGACTTGATGCCTGCGGCTCTGGCGGCATCCACGTCGTTGCGGGAGTCGCCCACCATGAGCGCCTGCGCAGCCGTGACCTGAAAATGACGCAGGCAATGTAGCAACGGCTCCGGGTGAGGCTTCTTATGCACGAGGGTATCGCCGCCTATAACGATCTCGAAGGCATCCAGCAAATTCAACGCCTCCAGCAATGCCACCGCCGGACGATAGGGCTTGTTCGTCACGCAGGCGAGGCGAATACCTGCGCACCGCGCCGCCGCAACAAACTCTGCCACGCCCGGATACACCGTGCTGGCCTCACAGACGGAGTCTTGATAGCGCGCCATAAAAGCCGCCAACAGTCGCGCCTCTACCGCGTGCTTTTGTGGGTCTTGCGCGTGATGTGGCACCACATGCTGAAGTGCCACTTCGATTAGACGTGCAGCACCTCGCCCCACCCAGTCTCGGACTTGCGCCTCGGAGACCGAGCCCAAGCCGAGGTCCGCTAGCGCCCGATTCAAAGACAGCGCAATGTCGGCAGCGCTGTCGACTAGCGTGCCATCGAGGTCCATTAAAATAACTTGGGGCAGCTCACCGAACCAGTCGGCCAGGGGCTTCAGCGTGCTCATGAGAGCGCTCATGAGCGCACCGCCAGCGCCAGTTCGGCACGCATCTTGGCAATCACATCCGCATAATCCGGGGCATTAAAAATCGCAGAGCCGGCGACAAACATATCGGCACCCGCCTCGGCTATTTCGCGAATATTTTGTACGCCCACACCACCATCAATTTCGAGGCGGATGGCCCGGCCACTGGCTCGGATACGCTCACGCACATCGCGCAATTTCTGCAACGTACCCGGAATGAATTTCTGGCCGCCAAAACCGGGGTTCACGCTCATCAGCAAAATCACATCGACTTTATCCATGACGTAGTCGAGATAGTGCAGTGGCGTGCCGGGATTGAATACGAGGCCACACTGCGCGCCGCCATCGCGAATCATTTGCAGCGAACGATCGATGTGATCCGACGCCTCAGGATGGAAGGTAATAATGCTCGCGCCGGCCTCAATAAAGTCACCGATCAGGCGGTCCACCGGACGCACCATTAAATGCGCATCAATCGGCGCTGTCACACCATGCTTGCGTAGCGCCTTGCAGACCATGGGGCCTATGGTCAAATTGGGCACGTAGTGGTTGTCCATCACATCAAAATGCACCACATCGGCACCGGCGGCCAACACCGCATCCACTTCTGCACCTAAACACGCGAAATTGGCAGACAAAATGGAGGGAGCGATCAAAAAATCGGGCTGCTGAAGCGCCGGGTTTGCAGCGGCAACTAATGCCATAACGACCTCAAAATAAAATTAAATTGATCCATCTCGAATGGCTGCATCCAGGCTACGCAGACGTTCCGGGGTACCCACATCTACCCACGGACCCGGGAAGTACTCGCCACTCACCAAGCCATCCGCAATGGCTTCATGCAGTAAAGGAGCCAGCGGCCTAATGCCCCGCGGCAAGCCCTGAAACAAACTGGGACAATATACCGCGAGTCCGGCATAGGTCAGGCGCCTTCCCAGCGCAGTATCACGCGAAGATAACGCATAGCGCTCACCGGTGACGGGCTGAGCCTCTCCGCACGCCATCAGAAAGTCACCCTGCGGATGATGTGCCGGATTATCAACCAGTACCAAATGTGCTTGGCGACCCGGGGTCAGTGCAGCGCGCAGAGGCGTGAGATGTTTGCGCAACCAAATATCGCCATTGACCAAGACAAAAGGCTCATGACCCAGCTTGGGCAGCGCCTGCACAATGCCGCCGGCAGTTTCTAAGGGCTGGCCATCCGGCTCATGCGACCAGTGGATTTTCACCCCATAGCGGCGACCATCCCCTAATGCGGCTTCCAATTTATGACCCAGCCACGCGGTGTTGATGACAATGTCGGTAATGCTCGCCGCGCGTAATGCCTCAATATGCCAAACAATGAGAGGCTTGCCGCCCACCACAAGTAGGGGCTTGGGCGTGTTATCAGTGAGCGGTCGCATGCGTGTGCCCAAGCCAGCCGCCAAAATCATCGCCCTCACAAATAGCCTCCGAGTTGCTGATTTGCCTCCGGATAACGCGCCACATACGTTGGCAGCATCGCAATTAATAACTGATGCAATGGCTGCAATTCGTCGTAATCAGCGATTTCGTCTAGCAAGTAGCGATACACCAATGGGGTGTCTGCTAAGTAGCCATGCTTACCATCGCGCAAGCTTAAGCGCGCAAAAATGCCTACGACTTTTAGATGTCGCTGAGCGGCCATCCAGTCAAACCAGGCTTGGAACGTGTCTGCAGAGACCGAGGCATCCAGCGCATCATTGGCTAGTAGCTCTTCGCGGAACTGTTGAACCCAGCGTGCCACATCGGTGGCCGGCCACTGCACATAGGCATCGCGAAGCAAAGAGGCCAAGTCGTACGTGATCGGCCCGCGTACTGCGTCTTGGAAATCGATAATGCCGAGCTCACCTTGCGGCGTCAGCATGAGATTGCGCGAATGGTAATCGCGATGCACGAACACCGAGGGCTGTTGCGAGACACGTTCGGCAATGAGGGCAAACTGCTGCTCCAGTGTCTCTGCTTGCTCTTCGCTCAATTGCAACCCAAGAAATTGAGGAATAAACCACTCGCTTAGCAGCCGCATTTCCGTGAGCAAACGCTCACGATCGTAGCTGGACAAAAAATACTCTGGCGTGGACGGGCAAGATTGCATTTGCACCAGCGCGGTCATGGCTGCGCCGTAAAGCGTATTCACGGTGTCGTCGGCGAGTTCACTACGCAGCAGGGTGTCGCCCAAGTCCGTGAGCAACATAAAGCCTTCACTGGACGACCATGCAAGCACCTCGGGCACGCACAGGCCATGGCCGTGCAGCGCCTTGGCTAATGCCACAAAGGGGCCGCAATTCTCTTTTTCTGGCGGGGCATCTACAGCAATCAATGAGCCCTGACTCAGGGGCTGACGAAAGTAACGTCGAAAGCTGGCATCACCGGATACCACCTGCAGATCACCCACGGCAGGTGACCCATGGGGTTGGCGACTAAGCCAGGTCTGCGTCCATTCTTGAAGGCGTTGGGCGCGGGCATCTAAGGCCATCTTGGGATTTTCCTAGCTGAAAAGGGGCAATGACTCTATTATCCGGCAAATCCTGACATGACCCAACGACTCCTGCCATGACTGATTGCCGTCGTGCTAAAAATACGTGTTTGCTGCGCTTGCAGCTACGCCCGCTATCGGCTGCTATTTTAGCGCTGTCTGCTGCGCCGCTGTGGGCAGCCGCTCAAGCACCTGGCTATGGCCAAGACAGCATAGCCGGATTGCCAGTTTATGCTGCGCAAGAATCATCGGAGCCAGCCTCCGTCGCTACGCCAACCTCAGTGCCGGCAGCCCCTAGTGCAGCGTTAGCAACAGCAGCAGCGCCGAACACCGAACCCAGTCTACCGCCCAAACCCAACGCAGGCCTGCCCAACATTGACACCGCCGGTGAACGACTAGGCTGGCTGACGCGTGCAGAGATCGCGCAATTACCCGCCATTGATCAGCCGCCGATGGATGCCACCTGCGAAGGCGCTTGGGTTACACCCATTGGCCCGTCCGTGATTGCCGGCAAGCTCAACGAATCCGACGTAAAGGCCATGGCGGATAGCCTGAGCTATCGTGACAATGGCGAAGCCGTGTTGGAGGGCCAAGTACGCCTACAACAGTCCGGGCGCTTGGTCGAGGCCGACAGTGGCTACCTCACCCAAGATCGTGACTACGCACGCTTCGATGGCAATATTCGCTTAGCTGAGCCCGGCTTGCTCCTTACGGGCGATCAGGGCGTCGTTAACGTCAACACCTCTGCCGGGCAATTGCTATCCAGCGAATTTGTTTCCAGCAGCATGCATGCGCATGGTCGCGCCGAGCGCATTCGTCGCTTCAGCGATGGCTCCATGCGTATCGATCAAGGCATGTACACCACCTGTGCGCCAGGTCAGCGCAGCTGGTCGTTTCTCGCCAGCAACATCGTGCTCGATCCAAATACGGGCGTGGGCAAGGTCTACGATGCCAAGCTACGCATTAATGATGTGCCGGTGCTATACACGCCTTACTTTCGCTTCCCGATTGACGACAGACGCCAAACCGGCTTGCTACCACCGCACTTTGGTACGTCAACCAATGGCGGCTTTGTCTACGCCCAGCCGATTTACCTGAACTTGGCCCCCAACTACGACGCCACCCTCACCCCCACGCTCTACACGCAGCGGGGTCTGCTCATGAAGGGTGAGTTCCGCTACCTCACCGAGAGCTTGGGCCGTGGCGAAATCAGTGGTGCCCTCTTAGCCAATGACAAACAAACTGGCGAAGACCGTAAATCCGGTCGTTACCGTCATGATGTGCAGTGGGACAGTGGCTGGAGCGCCCGCACGGACCTGAACTATGTGAGTGATCCATTTTATCTGACAGACTTGGGTAGCGGCTTAGAAATTGCCAACCAAACCTACCAAGAGCGTGTTGGTGACGTCCGTTACGACCAAGGCAATTGGCATCTTCTAGCGCGCGCTCAAGGCTTCCAAACGCTGGATCCCACGCTCGCGGATGGTGACAAGCCCTTCACCCGCTTGCCTCAGATATTGCTCACCACAGACCCGTCGCTAATGCCGGGCTGGCAGCATCAACTGCGCGCGGAAATCACTAATTTCCAACGCAGCATTAATGATGGCAGTGCCGATGAAGTGAACGGCGTGCGCTTACGCTTGGACCCACAGTTACGCTACGACTTCAATCAGCCTTGGGGATTTGTGCGTCCTGGCGTGCGTGTGTCGCACTTGCAGTACGCCTTAACGGGCAGTGGCACCGCGGGCAAAGCCGATGCACCGAGCTTCACTTTACCCACGCTCAGTCTAGATTCTGGTCTGTTCTTTGAACGCTTTAGCGACAACGGAAGCAGTGTCACGCTCGAACCACGGGCACTGTATTTGTACTCGCCGTATCGAAACCAATCGTCACTGCCTGTGTTCGATACAGCAACGCGTACGTTTAGTTACGACCAACTATTCCGCGACACGCGCTTCTCGGGCAACGACCGTATCGATGACGCACACCAGCTCTCGCTCGGCGTCACCACCCGTCATCTCGACGATACCGGTTTTGAACACCTGCAAGCGTCTTTAGGCCAGATTTACTATTTCCGGGATCGCTTAGTCACCCTGCCAATTAGCTGCACGGGCTCAAGTTCCATTGCCTGCAGCTCCGGCGTTGGCCAGCCCGGCATTTCCAGCAGCTCGGATTTTGCCGGCAACATCACCCTGCGGGCTAATGAGGAAACCAGCGTCTACGCGGACTTCCTGTTCAACCCAGACGACAGCAAATTCACGCAATACAGCGTAGGCGCGAGCTATTTACCGTTAAATGCCGGGCGCGTGTATAACGCAGGTTATCGCTTCCGCCGCGACGACCCCACCATTGGTCAGAAGCAGGTAAGCCAAAGCCAAGTGTCCTTCGTTCAACCGTTTGGAGTGAACTGGAAAGTCATTGGCCTTTGGCAATACGACCTGCTGGCTGAGGAGTCCCAGGAAGCATTATTCGGTGTCTCTTATGAGTCGTGTTGCTGGCAGGTGCGTGTGTTTAGGCGCAGCTATATCGCCGTGACTGACACGACCGCACAAGCGAATACCGACCGCAACTCCAGCACATTCTTTATTGAAGTGACACTGAAGGGTCTTGCTGGTATTGGCAGTCGCGTAGATGCCCTGCTCGAACGCAACGTAATTGGTTACTCACAACTCGCAAAAACTGAGGACAGCTTCTAATGTGGCGCCCGCTAACAAAACTCATATTTACTTCGACCCTATTGATTTCGGGCCTCTCGAGCAACCTCTGGGCTGCCGCCAAACCCTTAGATCAAATCGCGATTATTGTGAATGATGGTGTCATCCTGAATTCCGACATCGACACGCGAGTTGCAGATCTCCGCTTCCAAGCTCAGCAGCGCAAAGCCGCCGTTCCTGACGATAAAACCTTGCGTCAGCAAGCACGTGAGCAGCTCATTCTTGAGACCCTGCAAATGCAGCTGGCTGAGCGTAATGGCATTCGTGCTGACGACACCGCCGTGATTGCCACACTCAATGGCATGGCGCGCCAAAACGGCATGACACTGGATAAGTTCCGTAGCCAGCTCGACTCCACGCCCGGAACCAGTTTCGCTGGCGTTCGCGCCGCAGTAGAGCGTGAGCAAGTCATTGAACGCCTGCGTCAACGGCGCATGGGTGAGCGTATTCGCATCAGCGATGCCGACATCGCTCAGTTTATGTCTACACCTGCAGGCTCCGAGCTCAATCGTCAGCTGGATGAACAACTCAAGCCCGCAGCAAAGCCCGTAGCGCCTGAGGTCAAACCCGCCGTTCAACAATTCCTAGTGACACAAATTCTCGTGCCCATGGAAGAAGACGCATCCCCGCGTAAACAGCTACAGCTCACTGCCCTAGCGGAGCGACTACTTGCCGTGCAACGCACGGGTGTAACGCCCGAAGAAGCCATTGATAGCCTGAAAGGCAAAACCAGCGACGCGGCTATTGAGCCTTTGGGCTGGCGTGCGCTTGAGGACATGCCCACGTTGCTTATTGAACCCATTAAGCAACGCATTGCAGGAACGGAGCCTAGCTTAGTTCGTTCGCCGCGCGGCTGGCACTTGCTTTGGCTGCTCGATCGCCGTGAGCTGAAAGCGCCTGAGTCGGTACTACCGCCGCCGCCGCCCGCACCCACCACGGTCGTGGCCCAACGCCAGGTTCGGCACATCCTGATGCGCCCTAATGACTTGCAGTCCAGCGACGATGTTCGCCAAGTCATGGATGGCATCTATCGCCAACTGACCAAGGGAGCCGACTTCGCTGAGCTGGCACGCTTGCAGTCGCAAGATCCAGGCTCCGCGGTAAAGGGTGGCGATTTAGGCTGGGTATCACCCGGCGATATGGTGCCTGAATTCGACCGCATGATTGGCAAGACGCCCATAGGTCAGATCAGCCAGCCGTTTTTAAGCAGCTTTGGTTGGCACATTTTGCGTGTAGAGGGCGAGCGTAAGCAGGATATGCGCGACAGCATTTTGAAAGACCGCGCTCGCCAAATTCTCTTTGCTCGAGCCTATGACGAAGAGCTGGGTGCCTGGCTGCGCGAACTACGCTCCGAGGCTTATGTGGACTATCGCGGCGCGCGCTAAGCGTCCGCGAGTCGATAGCCAACGCCGGGCTCGGTGAGCAAATACCTAGGCTCACTCGGGTTCGGCTCTATCTTCTGCCGCAATTGTCGCAAATAAATCCGTAAATAATGCGTGTCATCACTGTGGTGACGGCCCCAAATAGCCTGCAGTAACTGGGCATGGGTGACCACGCGTCCCCGAGACTGCGCCAAGATGGCCAGCAACTGAAACTCCTTTGGCGTTAGCTTCAACGCCTCCTCAGCCAGCCAAACCTGATGCTTCTCCAAGTCCACACGCAATGCACCCACCGCGTATTGTTGGGTAACCGGTATCGCCTCTAGGCGTCGGCGCTGCGCCACGCGCAAGCGCGCTAACAGCTCCGCCACACTAAACGGCTTGGTAAGGTAGTCCTCGGCACCGGCATCGAGCGCACTGATTTTATCGGACTCTTGCGAACGCGCAGAAACCACGACCACTTGCGCATCACAGCGTGACTTCAGCTCCGGCAACAGCGCTAAGCCATCGCCATCCGGCAATCCTAAATCGAGCAGAATAAGCGCCGGATCATCTAAGGCGACCCGAGCAAGTGCTTCATCGGCACGCATGGCCGTGGTCACGGCATAGCCTTGTGCAGTCAATGTGGTCGATAAAAATCGGGACAAGCTGGGGTCATCTTCGATGATGAGAATATCAACCGTCATGACACGTCCTCATCCTGAGTGATGGGGCTTGCTTGCGTAGGCCGAGGCAAGCTCAAGATAAAAACAGCCCCTCGAGGTTGCCCACGCGCCGCACGAATATGCCCGTGATGAGCCTCTAAAATGGCGCGACAAATCGCGAGACCCAAACCCGCTCCTGGAATGGGGCCTGCGCTATCGCCGCGATAAAACTTTTTAAACAGTTGGTCCGGCTCTTCACTAAAGCCGGGGCCGTCATCCGCAATGGCGAGCTCCACGCGATCCTCGAAAACCTGTGTAGAAATGACAACTTGGGCTTCGGGTGGAGTGTACTTGCCGATGTTCTCTAATAAGTTCACCAGCACGCGTTCAATCAAACGCGGATCAAAACGCAGCAAGGGCAATTCATCCGGCAGGCTCAGCGTGATCTGCCTTGGCGCCAGCTGCGCACGCCACGTCGGCATCACAGCGCCAATAATTTCGTCCAGTGCTTGCCAGTCTTGCTGCAACGTCACGGGCCCAGACTCTAATCGAGCCAGCTCCAACAGATTCTCCACTAGCGCCTGCATACGCCGAGACTCGTCATAAATGAGACTGACTAAGCCTTGTCGCGCGGCTGGTGTGAGCACGACCTCATCCGACATGAGTGATGAAGACGCACCAATTAACCCCGCCAACGGCGTACGCAAATCATGGGATAACGCGCTGAGCACGGAGTTGCGTAGCCGCTCTGTCTCCAACTCACGCGTGTAGCGATAGAGTCTATCCAGCTCACGAGCCCGCTCCGCCGACTCCAAGGCCTTATCTCGCCAACGCGTGGTGAGCTGGCTAATGAAAACGCTCATGGCCATGGTGATGACTGCCGTGATCGCATACTGACTGAGCTCAGCAGCATCCAAATAGCCGATTGGCAAATACAGCCCGGCATAAGCCAAACTGGCTAATACCGAAGCCAATAGCGCCGCTCGCCCACCCGCCACGTAGGCCACAGAGACCACGGCTAACATAAAGAGCAACACCAAATTCGGCAGGGACACATAACGCTGCAAGAACCACGACGCAGCGCTCGCCGCGGCGACCGTAATTAAGGCAAGCAAATAAGGCTTGGCATGTGGCCATAGGCGGCGGATAGCGAATCTCCCTTAGGCAGTACGAGCAGCGGGTGGCATGAGAAGTTTTACGGGATTTTTACTTGGCGACACCGCGTACTACCAAGACAATGCCAACTGTACCCAGCAGCGTCAACTGGACCCCTGGTTACCGGTGATAAGTCTTATGCGGCAAGTCTTGTCATTGCATGTCCGACGTCGGTGTCCACTCCTCTTAGGTTGGCTATGGCACAATAGAGTGGATGACCGACGCGCAGGATGTGATTTCCCCCGATGATCCCCCGACTTGCATTAACCCCAGGCGAACCTGCTGGCATCGGCCCCGATCTGCTGGTCATGCTTGCACAATCCGCTTGGCCTGCTGAACTCATTGCCATCACAGATACTCAGTTATTGACGCGAGCAGCACAACGGCTAAAGCTCCCGTTAACGCTACTGTCACATGACCCTTCCAGTGCCGCGTCAGCACATGTGCCGGGCACCCTGAAAGTGGCGCAAGTTCCCCTCGCGAACACCGAACGACCGGGGCATCTGGATGTCAGCAACGCGCACGCCGTGTTGGCGACGCTAGATCGCGCCTGCGATGGCTGCCTGAGCGATGAGTTTGCCGCCATGATTACCGCCCCCGTGCAGAAGTCGGTCATTAATGATGCCGGCATCGCGTTTAGCGGTCACACCGAATACCTGCAAGCCCGTTGCAATGTGCCTCGCGTGGTGATGATGCTGGCCTGCCCCGGATTGCGTGTCGCGTTGGCCACCACGCATCTGCCGTTGCGCGACGTAGCGGATGCCATTACCCCGGAACGTCTAACGCAGGTCCTGCAGATATTGCATCATGACTTGCGCAGGAACTTCGGCATCGCCGACCCACACATTTTGGTCGCTGGTCTGAACCCGCATGCCGGTGAGTCCGGCCACCTCGGTCGCGAAGAAATTGAGGTGATTGAGCCTACCCTGAATCAACTCAGGGCCCAGGGCATGAACCTGTCCGGTCCACTGCCCGCCGACACACTGTTCACGCCACGCCTGCTCGCCGATGCCGATGCCGTGCTCGCGATGTACCACGATCAGGGCTTGCCCGTGCTCAAGCACGCCGGCTTTGGCGAAGCCGTGAATATCACACTCGGCCTGCCCATCATTCGTACTTCTGTAGATCACGGCACGGCACTCTCGCTGGCCGGCACCGGCCTGGCTGAAGTTGGCAGTCTTCATGCTGCCGTTCAGGAAGCCATCCACATGATTCACGCCAGAAACAGAACTTAATGAGCCACACACCATGAGTCATCCGCAGGGCAAGAAAGGCAGTCGCGTTGTTGAAGGTCACGTCGCGCGCAAACGCTTCGGCCAGAACTTCCTCAGTGACGACCGTGTTATTCAGCAAATCGTGGCCAGCTTTCAACCCAGCACAGAGCAAAATGTGGTCGAAATCGGCCCTGGCCTAGGTGCGCTGACCAAGGTGTTGTTGCCCGCGCTAGGGCATATGCAGGTGGTCGAGCTGGACCGGGATTTGGCCGCGCGCCTGCCCAACACCTTGGCCGGCATGGGCGAGCTCGTTATTCACAGTGGCGACGCGCTTCTGTTCGACTTTGCCCCCCTAGCAACCGCCCTGGGTGGGGCAGACCTCCGTGTCATCGGCAACCTGCCCTACAATATTTCCACACCCCTAATTTTTCATTTGCTGGACCATGTGGGTGTGATTCGCGACATGCATTTCATGCTGCAAAAGGAAGTGGTTGATCGGCTTTGTGCCGAGCCCGGCAGCAACGATTACGGTCGCCTGTCCGTCATGGTGCAGTACCGTTGCCAGCCCGAATGGCTGTTCGATGTACCACCAGAAGCCTTTAGTCCGCCCCCGAAAGTGACCTCAGCCATCGTGCGCCTGACACCCTACAGCGAGCTGCCCTACCCCTGCCGCGACGAGAAGCTGCTGGCAGAGGTGGTCATGGCGGCCTTCACCATGCGCCGCAAGACCTTACGCAATGCACTCGGACGCTACCCCGAAGAAATCCTGCGAAGTACGGGTGTCAACCTGACCAGTCGCCCTGAGACATTGTCCGTGGCAGACTATGTCGCAATCACCAATGCGTTAGCGGAAGCCAAACCATGAGCCAATCAGTGCATTCGGTCGATGCCCATGGCATCAGCATTCAAGTGCGCAGTGAGTACTTGGCGGAGCCATCAAATCCGGCCGAGAAGCGCTATGTATTTGCTTACCATATTCGAATTCGTAACGAAGGCGTCCGCACCGCGCGATTGCTGACTCGGCATTGGATCATCACCGACGCCGAGGCACGCGTGCAGGAAGTTCGGGGCGATGGCGTGATTGGCGAACAGCCCACATTGGCACCGGGCGAGCATTTCGAATACACCAGCGGCTCTGTGCTAGAAACCCCCGTCGGCAGCATGCATGGCAGCTACGGCATGATCAACGAAGTTGGCGAGCGCTTTGAATCGCCCATCCCAGCCTTTACGCTGGCCATTCCGCGCGTACTCAACTAAGGGGCAGATTGCATGGCGCACTATGCCATCGGCGATGTGCAAGGTTGTCGCGCCGCGCTGGAAAACCTGCTCGACACCATCGCCTTCGACCCGGCACAAGATCGGCTCTACTTTGCTGGCGATCTGGTTGCTCGTGGTCCCGATTCCTTAGGCACGCTGCGTCTAATCCATGACCTCGGTGCGGCGGCAGACACCGTGCTCGGCAATCACGATTTACACCTCTTAGCCGCCCATCACGGTCTGGCCACGCTGAAAGCGAAAGACGGCACGCTCCCCATTCTCGACGCATCCGATCGCACGGCACTCATGACGTGGTTACAAGCACGGCCACTGTTGATTGAGCTGCCGGATGTCGCCGCGCAGCCGCATGTGCTTTGCCATGCAGGCTGGCTCCCAGGCTGGACACCCGCACAGGCTCGCGATCACGCGCAGGAAGTCGAAGTGGCACTTCGCGGCGCAGATGCCCTGAGCTATCTCGCCAACATGTACGGTAACGAACCGGCCATCTGGCGCGACGATCTGGCCGGCACGACGCGCCTGCGAGCCATCACCAATGTCTTTACCCGCATGCGACTGCTGCATGCCGATGGCGCACTCGATTTCCTGCACAAGGACTCGCCGAATACCGCGCCCAGTGGCCTGAAGCCTTGGTATGCCGCCGACCTCCATGCCTTGGGCAGCGCCCGAATTATTTTCGGGCACTGGGCCGCCATTCTTGGCATCACGCATCAGCCGCAGTGCATTGCGCTGGATACTGGCTGCGTCTGGGGCAACCACCTCACGGCCTACCGGCTGGAAGACGGCCGACGCTTCCACAGCCGTCCGGGGTTGCAATGAGCGGCCAGCGCTATCAAGCCTATCGCGTCGGCGGCGCTGTCCGGGATCGCCTGCTCGGCCTGGATGTGGTCGATATTGACTGGGTCGTGGTGGGTGCCACGCCAGAGGACTTGCTGGCACAGGGCTATCGCCAGGTCGGCAACGAATTCCCCGTCTTCCTGCACCCACAAACACAGGCTGAATATGCGCTGGCTCGCACCGAGCGCAAACACGGCAGTGGCTATAACGGCTTCATGTGTGATTTCTCGCCGGATGTCACGCTGGAGGCGGACTTGCAACGCCGCGACCTGACCATCAATGCCATGGCTGAACTCGACGATGGCAACATCATCGACCCTTGTGGAGGGCAACAGGACCTGGCAGCAAGACTGCTTCGCCATGTCTCACCAGCTTTCGTCGAAGACCCCTTGCGCGTACTCCGTGTTGCCCGCTTTGCGGCACGCTTTAAACCCCTAGGTTTTCGTATTGCGCCAGAAACTTTTGCTCTGATGCAGCAGCTCAGTCGCAGCGGCGAGCTGCAAACGCTAACACCCGAGCGCGTTTGGCAGGAGATGTCACGCGCATTGGCGGGGCCGCGCCCCGATGTATTTTTTGATGTCCTACAGGACTGCGGTGCGCTTGCCATTTTGCTGCCGGAAGTGAGTCATCTCTTTGGCGTTCCGCAGCGCGCCGACTATCACCCGGAAGTGGATACGGGCCTGCACACCCTGCTCAGTCTGCAACAAGCCGAGCGACTAACGACCGATGCCGCGATACGTTACGCCGTCTTGCTCCATGATGTTGGCAAAGGCCTCACGCCCACGGATGTGCTGCCCCGCCATACCGGCCACGAAGCGCGTGGCCTGCCTTTGATTCGCGCGATCGGCCAACGCCTGCGCGCACCCAAGGCCTGGCAGGAACTGGCGCTGCTGGTGGGCGAGTGGCATCTCGACTGTCATCGCGCCGATGAATTACGCCCAGACACGCTGCTGCGCAAATTGACGTTGTTGGATGCTTGGCGTCGCCCCGAACGCTTTGCCGACTTCCTGACTGCCTGTGAAGCGGATGCACGTGGCCGCACCGGCTTGGAAGATCGTGATTATTGGCAGCGGGATTACTGGCTCGGTGCATTTGCTGCCACTCAGGTCGACATGCCTGCACTGCTGGCCCAAGGCCTCAAAGGCGCTGATATGGCAAAAGCCATTGCCGAACAACGCCTGAGTCAACTCACCGATTATCGTAACCACTATCGACACCTGAGCCCTCGCCCAGGCTAAAACGAGATGCCCATGACTCATGACGATCCGTTAAATGCTCGCGTAGTGCTCATTACCGGTGCCGGTCGTCGCGTCGGTGCCGCCACCGCACGGCGTCTGCACCGACAGGGCTGGCGCGTGCTACTACATTGCTTTCACTCACAGCGCACCGCTCACCTGCTCGCCGATGAGCTCAACGCTTTTCGCCCGGACAGCGCCCGTGTGCTCATTGCCAACCTGAGCAATGCCAGTGCCGTGACCGCGTTGGCAGTCGCCAGCATTGATGCCTATGGGCGATTAGACGCCCTAGTGAATAACGCCTCTTCGTTCTACCCCACCCCCGTAGGAACAACCTCACAAGCGCAGTGGGATGACCTGTTTGCCAGCAACGCTCGCGCGCCCTTTTTTCTCAGCCAGGCCTTAACTCCCGCCCTCCAAGCTAGCGCTCGGGGCAGCATCGTCAATGTCATTGATATTCATGCCGAGTTCCCGCTAGCAGAGCACACGGTCTATTGCATGGCGAAAGCCGCATTAGGGGCCATGACAAAGTCGCTCGCCAAAGAGCTGGCTCCCTGCGTGCGCGTTAATGGCGTTGCGCCGGGGGCGATTGCGTGGCCTGAGGGCAGTGGCGAAATGTCGCCGGTACTGCAAGAAAAAATTCTGGCCAGCGTGCCACTGGGGCGCGTCGGCGGTTTTGATAGCATCGCCGACACCATTGCCTTCCTGATTGAAGGCAGCGATTACATCAGCGGCCAAATCATCGCGGTAGATGGTGGACGCAGCGTCTGGGGCTAAGGCTTAGCTCGTGCGCTGACCGCGCTCAATGAGTACACCTACGTCCTGAGCGCCACGCACGGCGCCCGGCTTGCTGACACGCAGTCGCATCCAGGGCACCTGAAACTCCTCTCGCAAGATGGTCCAGATCGATTCCGCTAACGTCTCAACCAGCTCGTAATGCGCCGTCTCCACATGCGCTTTTAAACGCTGCGATACCGCCTTGTAGTCCAGCGCATCGGCAATGGCATCGCTAGCCGCTGCGGCGCGAATATCCCAGCCCATCTCCAAGTCCAAACTCAAGGTCTGTTTAATGCGGCGCTCCCACTGGAACATGCCGATGACTGTCTCGAGTTTGAAATCTCGGATGTAAACAATATCCATTCGTTGCCTCGTCGCGCGCAGGTTGTCTTGCTAGGATTGCGACAGGTTTTTTGCCAAGCTGCGATACTGCAACTTATTCATTTTCAGTCATGGAGCAGACATGAGCCCCGACCTAATTGCCTGTACGGCGCTGATTCTCGCTTATCTGCTGGGCTCTGTCTCGGCGGCGATCATCGTTTGTCGTTTGATGGGGCTGCCTGACCCTCGCACAGACGGCTCCGGCAACCCCGGCACCACCAATGTTTTGCGCTTGGGCGGCAAACCTGCTGCCTTGCTTACCCTTACCGGCGACATGCTGAAAGGGGTCATCCCCGTGCTCCTAGCGCGCGAGTATGGCATGAGTGATGTCTTGCTCAGTGCCGTTGGTATTGCCGCTTTCCTAGGCCATCTCTACCCGGTCTTTTTCCGCTTTGAGGGCGGCAAAGGCGTGGCCACGGCGCTTGGCGTGATGCTCAGTCTTCACTGGGGTTTGGGTTTGACGGTGGTGCTACTGTGGGTTGCCGGATTTGCCTTAACGCGGATTTCTTCCGTGGGGGCGATTACTGCGTTTATTGCCGCGCCTTTTCTGGCGAGCTGGCTCATGCCTCAAGCCATGCTCGGCGTAGTTGGCATGAGCGTGCTACTACTGGCTCGCCATAAAAGTAATATTGTGTCACTGCTTAAAGGCACTGAACGGCGCTTTAAATAAGCATCGCTCAACCGATGGCCGACAGCTCCGTCATCGGCCATCGCGCTCTCACACTCACGCCTAAACCAACCGATTCACCCGCCCGTAAGCGCTGACAGCCAGCAAACGCAATCATCGCGCCATTGTCTGTGCAGAATTCGGGTGCAGGGTAAAAGGCCTTAGCCTGCATTGGCTTTAACGCCTCCGCGAGCTCTGAACGTAAGCGCTTATTTGCACTTACGCCACCCGCCAAGACGATGCGCTTTAAGCCTGTTTCTTGCATTGCGCGAATGCATTTACGAATTAACGTATCTACCGCCGCGGCCTCAAAGCTGGCACAGATATCCGCCGTTTTATTGGGGTAGTCCTCCGTTTGCTGACGTGCGGTGAGCACCGCTGTTTTCAAGCCGCTAAACGAGAAATCGAGGCCGGGTCGGTCGAGCATCGGGCGCGGAAACTTAAACGCATCATCCCGCCCTGTCTGCGCCAGGCGAGCAACCGCCGGCCCACCGGGATAACTCAGCCCTAACATTTTCGCGACCTTATCAAAGGCCTCGCCCGCGGCATCATCAATCGATTCACCGAGCAGGGCATAGCGACCAATGCCATCGACCCGCATGAGCTGGGTATGTCCACCAGACACCAGCAACGCCACAAACGGAAAGGCTGGGGGATCAGCCTCCAACAACGGGGCGAGCAAATGCCCTTCCATATGGTGTATCGGCACCGCGGGGATACCCCAGGCGTAGGCCAGCGAGCGTGCCATTAATGCCCCAGTCAACAGCGCACCGGCCAAGCCAGGACCTGCTGTGTAGGCAATGCCGTCGATATCCCCCGGCTGGCACCCCGCTGCCTCCATGACCTCACGCACCAGCGGCACCATTTTGCGGATGTGATCGCGAGAGGCCAATTCCGGCACAACACCGCCGTAATCGGCATGCATATCGATTTGGCTATAGAGGCAATGTGCCAGTAACTGCCCACTGCCGGCATCGTCATAAATCGCTACGCCGGTCTCATCGCAAGAAGTTTCCATACCCAAAACACGCATTTCGGCACCTGAATTGAAGCTATTTGATGGCGCGCAGTGTAACGCTGCACACAGGGGGTTTGCCATTCGCAAGATAACTGGCTAAAATCCGCGCCCCACGCCCAGTCGGCGTATCGAATTTCTGAACCCAGGTGAGCATTCATGCCCCAAGTTAAAGTGAAAGAAGGCGAACCGTTTGACGTCGCCCTGCGTCGTTTCAAGCGTTCCTGTGAAAAGGCTGGTGTCCTGGCTGACGTGCGCAAGCGTGATTTCTTCGAAAAGCCAACGCAAGAGCGCAAGCGCAAAGCCGCTGCCGCTGTAAAGCGTCACGCGAAGAAAGTACAACGCGAAGCCGTTAAGGTTAAGCGCCTGTACTAATTTCAGCACGGGGCGCATCATGCGATGTGCCCCGCTGAAATTCTCGTTGTTGCATCCCTTTAGCATGCTGGTTACATCATGTCTCTGAAAGCTCGCCTGACCGAAGCCATGAAAGACGCAATGCGCGCCCAAGACAAAGATCGTCTGGGTGTTGTTCGCATGGCGCTAACCGCGTTCAAGCAAATTGAAGTGGATGAGCGCATTGAGCTCGACGATGCGCGATCACTGGCTGTGCTGGAAAAGCTGGTGAAACAACGTCGCGAATCTGCCGCTGCCTTTGAACAAGGTGGTCGTGCCGAATTGGCGGTGAAAGAGCTGGCCGAAATTGCCATCTTGCAAACTTTTTTGCCTGAGCCCTTAAGTGATGCCGAACTTGCATCGCTGATTTCTGCCGCTATTGCAGAAGCGGGTGCCACCAGTGCTCGCGATATGGGCAAAGTCATGAACCTGTTACGCCCCATGGTGGCAGGCCGCGCCGATGTCGGTGCGCTTTCTCAGCAAGTGAAAACTCGCCTCAGCTGATTCCTTGCCCTGCATTGCACACTTTGTGATGCTATCGCACACTGCTGCATTGCCTTTTTCTGACTCGAGCTGACATGTCTGCAGGTCGAATTCCACAAGCGTTCATTGATGAAGTGCTGCTGCGCACCGATATCGTTGATCTGATTGATGCCCGCGTAAAACTTAAACGCGCCGGCAAGAATTACGCCGCCTGCTGCCCATTCCACCAAGAAAAGTCGCCCTCCTTTACCGTCAACCGCGAAAAGCAGTTCTACTACTGTTTTGGTTGTGGCGCCTCCGGCAATGCCCTGAGCTTTCTCATCGAGCATGATCGTCTGGAATTCATGGACGGCCTGAAACAGCTGGCTGGCCAAGCCGGCATGACACTGCCCGAAACCCGAGAAGCTGGCAACAGCTCGCGAGATACCCAACAGCCCCTGTACGATGCCTTGGAATCAGCCGCGCAATTTTTCGAGCAGCAATTGCGCCAAGCCCCCGCGCGTGATCGCGCCGTGAGCTACCTGAAAAAGCGCGGTGTCACTGGCGCCGTGGCAAAACATTTTCGTCTCGGCTACGCCCCACCCGGCTGGGATAACCTGCTGCAGAACTTAGGCCAAGACCCTGTTGCCAACGAGCGTCTGTTGCAAGCCGGCTTGCTCATTCGTAATGAGCAGCGCAACTCCGTCTACGATGCCCTGCGCGACCGCGTGATCTTCCCGATCCGCGATTTCCGTGGCCGCGTCATCGCCTTTGGCGGTCGTGTACTCAATGACGATAAGCCCAAGTATCTGAACTCCCCCGAGTCACCCGTCTTCCATAAGGGCCAAGAGCTCTATGGTCTGTATGAGGCGCGCCAGTCCGGCAAACTCTCGCGACTCTTGGTCGTGGAAGGCTATATGGACGTGGTTGCTCTCGCCCAAAATGGCATTCCTGAAGCGGTCGCAACGTTAGGCACGGCCACCAGCACCGCCCATATCGAGCGCTTGTTTCGGGTTGTTTCGGATGTGGTGTTTTGCTTCGATGGCGACAATGCCGGACGCCGCGCGGCTTGGCGTGCCCTAGAAAATGCCCTGCCCGCTTTAAAAGATGGCGTTAGCGCCCGCTTTCTGTTTTTACCCGATGGGGAAGACCCCGACAGCCTGGTCCGACGCGAAGGTCCTGAACTCTTTCGGGCGCGAATTGAGGCTGACTCCGTACCCCTCACCGAGCAATTGTTCCGACATTTAAGTGAGGGCATTACGCTCACTTCACTGGAGGGGCGCTCAAAGCTTGCTAACGAAGCGTTACCTTTGCTCGCTCTGGTGCCCGAGAGCCTATTTAAAACGCTGCTATTGCAACGCCTCAGTGAACTAACCGAGCTCAGTGTTGATGTCATTGAAAAACAGCTAAACCAACGCGCTGTCCAGAAAGTGGTTCAGCAACAGCAAGCGGCAGTGGATACCACGCAGTACAGCGCACAGCCGCCCGCCACGACAAGCGACTCTCAGAGCTCGGATGAACCCTACTGGGCTCATGGCCCCGATGAAGATGCCGACGCGATGGCTTGGCTGCACCACGAAGACCAACAACACGCAAATCCACCCAAGTTCGGTGCGCGTAAAGGTACTTTTGGTGAGACTAAATTTAGTCGTAACGACAAAAAGCAGCCCTTCACGCCCCGTCGTGAGCGCACGCAGCCCCCTGCACTACGTTCTTTGTCGGCGCAGACGATTCGCCTGCTGCTTCAGGCACCCAAGCTTGCCGCACGCTGGCCCGAAGATCTTTTACTCACGCTTGATGACCCTGAATCCAGTGTCCTGCACGCATTACTGCATGACTTGCAGCGCGACCCTGATCGCAGCTTGGCCGCCCTGCTCGGCAGCTGGCACGGCACGCCGGAAGGTGATGCACTTGCGGCTATTGCTGCAGAAGCTTGGCTGCTCACGCCAGCGGACCCTGAGATTGAAGCGCGTCATCTCACTTACCGCCTGAGACTACGCGCCCTTGAATTAGAGGCCGACCGCCTCAACAAACAACTACAACACCAACCAGATCGCAGCATCTTGCAAGCGCTGACTGACATCAAAAGACAACACGCTGAACTTCAACGTCAGGCCGCAAGCGAAGCATCGACCTAAGCTTGCTCTACTGACAAATTCAGTCACTTGCGGGTATAATTCCGCTCTTATTTTGCACAGGCTTAACCGGGGGCCCGCATGACCAGCACCGACACCAATACTGCACAGCCCGAAAAACCGGAAAATGAAACGCCCGAGGTCGACAACGTTGACCAGCGTCACTCATTACTTGCGGCGCTGATCGCCAAGGGTAAAGAACAAGGCTTCCTGACCTTCAGCGAAGTTAACGACCATCTCCCGGAAACTGTTACTGAAAGCGAACAGATCGAAGACATCATTCAGATGTTGATCGACCTCGGCATTCCTGTGCATGAGCGCGCACCAGAAGCCGATGAGCTGATGCGCGAAGAAACACCGGAAGCCCGCGACGACGATCTGGCAGCGGAAGAAGCCGCTGCTGTGTTGGCCTCCGTGGAAAATGAACCGGGCCGCACCACCGACCCCGTACGCATGTACATGCGCGAAATGGGTACCGTCGAGCTGCTGACCCGCGAGGGCGAAATTGCCATTGCCAAGCGCATAGAAGATGGCATTCGCGATGTGCTGCATGCCATGGCCTACTGGCCTGGTGCTGTGGATTTACTCATTTCCGAATTTGATGCGGTTGAAGCTGGCGAGCGCCGTATTGGCGACGTCATTGCCGGTTTCTTAGATCCCGACCTGCCTGTTGCGGCACCGATCTCTTTGCCTGAAGGCGACGAAGAAGAGCTGGTGGTTGGCGAAGGCGCCGTTGCTAAAGTCGTGGGCGAAGAAGAAGAAGCCGCAGTAGAAGGCGATGCCGAAGAGGAAGAAGCCGACACTGGTCTCGATATGGAGATGGTGCGCGAACGCTTCGAAGCTCTGCGTACGCAAGCGGAAAAGACCGAGAAGGCGAAAGGCCGCACCGGTCGCTCCGCCAAGGCTTGGCAAACCAACATGAAAGAGCTGGCCGACATCTTCATGATGTTTAAGCTCACCCCGCGCGTCTACGATGGCATTGCTGAACACATCCGTAGCAGCGTCGATACGGTGCGTGCGCAAGAGCGCGCCATCATGATCTCCTGTGTGCGTCGCGCCCGCATGGAACGCTCCATGTTCCTACAGGACTTCCCCGGCAACGAAACTAACTTATCATGGTTAGACGACGAAATTGCCAAGCGCAAAACACTCGCTAAAGCCTTGGATGTTCAGCGCGAAGACATCATTCGTGCCCAGCAAAACATGATCGATTTGGAAACCGCGCACACCATTTCGGTGTCCGAAATCAAAGACATCAGCCGCCGCGTCAGCGTCGGTGAAGCCAAGGCACGTCGCGCCAAGAAAGAAATGGTCGAGGCCAACCTGCGTCTGGTGATCTCGATTGCCAAGAAGTACACCAACCGTGGCCTGCAGTTCCTCGATCTGATCCAGGAAGGCAACATTGGCCTCATGAAGGCCGTGGACAAGTTCGAATACCGTCGCGGCTTCAAGTTCTCGACCTATGCCACCTGGTGGATTCGTCAGGCCATCACTCGCTCCATCGCCGACCAGGCGCGCACCATCCGTATTCCGGTGCACATGATCGAGACCATCAACAAGCTCAATCGCGTGTCACGCCAGATGTTGCAGGAGATGGGTCGCGAGCCGACGCCAGAAGAACTGGGCGAGCGCTTGGAAATGCCGGAAGACAAAGTGCGCAAGGTACTGAAGATCGCGAAAGAGCCGATCTCCATGGAAACGCCGATTGGCGACGATGAAGACAGCCACCTGGGCGACTTCATCGAGGACACGCTGATGACCTCGCCGATCGATGCCGCCACCGCCGAAGGCCTGCGCGAAGCCACCCGCGAAGTGTTGGAAAACCTAACGCCGCGCGAGGCCAAGGTGCTGCGCATGCGTTTCGGTATCGACATGAATACCGATCACACGCTGGAAGAAGTCGGCAAGCAGTTCGATGTGACCCGTGAGCGTATTCGTCAGATCGAAGCCAAGGCGCTGCGTAAGCTGCGTCACCCGAGCCGCTCGGAGCACCTGCGTTCATTCCTCGATAGCGAGTGAGCTGCATGCGATTAATGAATGCTTGGTGAATAAAAAAGGGCCCTTCGGGGTCCTTTTTTATAGCAGCAGCCAAGCGTCAGGGGGCGGGCCGGATGCCTGAGAGAAACTGCTGGCTACAGTCGCGGATGGTCGTCAGCAGATCCTGCATATACGGCAAGGCCACGTCTTCTTCGCGAATCGCTGCGTAAAGCGTGCACCACACCGGCTCGCTGCCCAGCGGCCGCGTCTTCACCCAACCTCGTGCCACATACTCCGCCGCCGCCCAGCTCGGCAGCGCAGCCACGCCACGCCCACTGGCCACCAGCTGCACCATCATCAGCGTCAGCTCGGTACTCCGCAGCTTAGCCGGCATCACACCCGCCGGCGTCAGGAAGTGCTGGAAAATATCCAATCTGTCGCTATCCACGGGATAGGTGATCAGTGTTTCCTCAGCCAAGTCCGCCGGCACAAGGTCGCGCTTCTGGTTCAGAGCATGGGTATTGCTCAGCACCAGCAAGGGCTCGTACTGGAACAACGGCTGATAGCTGATGCCTGGCACCTGGCTGGGGTTGGAAGTGACCACCCAATCGAGACGGCTGTTTCGCAGATCATCCTGGGCATCGCCGTGAAAGCCACTCTGGAAGTCAATTTCGACCTCGGGCCAGTGCTGACGAAAGATGTTTAGCGTCGGCATCAACCACTCGTAGCAACTGTGGCACTCGATGGCCATGATCAGACGACCCGCCTGACCGCCGCGCAGCTTGATGATGTCGCGCTCAGCCTCGCGCAAGGCCTGCAGCACGGTATCCGCCAGCGCCAGCAAGCGCTCGCCGATCTGGGTGAAGCGCGGCGGACGCGTCTTGCGAATCAGCACCACGGCATCCACTTCCGCCTCCAGCTCACGTAACTGGTGCGATAGCGCGGACTGCGTCAGATGCAGGCGCTCAGCGGCGGCAACCAACGAACCGGTATCGTGGATGGCCTTCAAGGTGCGGAGCTGACGAATATCCATGAACGAACCATAAGTGAAATAATTTCACTAATAATCTTAAAATTATGAGTTTGTTTCAACAAAAAACTGCCGCCACACTGCCTGCCTGATTTCTGGAGCACATCATGCAAGCACATATCCTCGGTTTCCCCCGCATTGGCGCCGCCCGCGAACTCAAGTTCGCGCTTGAATCGTACTGGGCCGGCAAGTCTGACCGCGCTGCGCTCGAGCAGACCGGCCGCGACCTGCGCGCACGCCATTGGGCGCAGCAGCAGGCCGCTGGCCTGGACTTCGTCACCGTCGGCGACTTCGCGTTCTACGATCAGGTGCTCAACACCAGCGCCCTGCTCGGCGCCATCCCAGCGCGTTTTCGGGGTCATGGCCATACAGTTGGCACGAGCACGGAAGTCGATCTCAATACGCTGTTTCTGATGGCCCGTGGCCGAACGCCGTGCGGCTGCGATGCACCGGCCGCTGAAATGACCAAATGGTTTGATACCAACTATCACTATCTCGTGCCCGAACTCACCGTCGATCAGGCCTTTGCGCTGTCATCGCAGCGTCTGTTTGATGAGGTGCGCGAGGCCCAGGCACTGGGTTATCCGGTGAAAGCCGTGCTGCTGGGGCCGGTGAGCTACCTCTGGCTGAGCAAGGTTCATGGCGATGACTTTGATCGTCTCGCTCTGCTCGATCGCATCCTTCCGATCTATGTCGAGGCCATCAACCGCCTCGCCGATCTGGGCGTGAGCTGGCTGCAGATTGATGAGCCGATTCTGTCGCTGGATTTGCCGCTGGCCTGGCAGGCGGCCATCGAGTCGGCCTACAACCGGCTGCAGACACGGCGCATCAATCTGCTGCTGGCGACCTACTTCGCACCGCTGGCCGATAACCTCTGGCTGGCCACACGCCTGCCTGTCGCAGGCCTGCACATTGATGTCACACGCAGTGGTGATGAGTGGCGGCAGGTGCTAGATAACCTGAGCGAATACAAAATTCTGTCGCTGGGCCTGATCGATGCCCGCAATATCTGGCGCGCCGATCTGGCACGACTGAGCGAGATTGCCCACACGGCCCATGCCCGTCTCGGTGACCGTCTGTGGATTGCCAGCTCGGCCTCGTTGCAACATGCGCCTGTGGATCTCGCCGGCGAAACCGAACTCGCACCCGGTACTCGTCAGTGGCTCGCCTTTGCCGTGCAAAAGCTCAGCGAAGTCGCCCTGCTCAAGCGCGCTGTGCTTGAGCCGCAAGCAACTGATGTTGTTACCGCTCTCAACGCTGCCAGTGCCGCGCTGAACGATCGAGCCCATGCGCCCTGGCGCAACAATGCTGCCGTCAGCACTCGCCTGGCCGCACTCACGCCGCAAGATGCTGAACGCACCGCCTTCGCGGTACGTGCGCCGTTGCAGCAACGCAAACTCAATCTACCCATGCTGCCGACCACCACCATCGGCTCCTTTCCGCAAACGCCGGAAATTCGCAAGGCCAGAGCCGCCTACAAGGCCGGCCATCTGGGTGCGTCCGAATACGCTCACGCCATGCGCGCCTTCATCGTCGAGTCGGTGCAGGTCCAGGAAGATCTGGGACTGGATGTGCTGGTGCATGGCGAGCCCGAACGCAACGACATGGTCGAGTATTTCGGCGAGTTGCTCGACGGCTTCCTCTTTACCCGCAACGGCTGGGTGCAAAGCTACGGCAGCCGCTGCGTAAAGCCACCCATCATCGCAGGCGATGTCAGCCGATCAGAAGCCATGACCGTGGCCTGGGCCAAATTTGCGCAATCGCTGACGAAACGTCCCATGAAAGGCATGCTCACCGGCCCGGTCACCATTCTGTGCTGGTCATTCCTGCGCGACGACCTGTCGCGCGAGATCATCGCCCGACAGATCGCAATCGCCATTCGCGATGAAGTCTGCGATCTCGAGAAGGCCGGCATCGGCATCATCCAGATTGACGAGCCGGCGTTTCGTGAAGGCTTGCCGCTACGCAAATCATCGCAAGCCGACTACTGGCGCTGGGCCGTCAACGCCTTCCGCCTCAGCGCCAGCGGCGTCGGCGACGACACGCAGATTCATACGCACATGTGCTATTCGGAATTCAACGATTGCATCGCCCAGATTGCCGCCATGGATGCCGATGTCATCACCATTGAAACCGCCCGCTCGGCGATGGAGCTGCTCACGGTGTTCAACGAGTTTGACTACCCGAATGCGATCGGCCCCGGCGTTTATGACATCCACTCCCCGCGCGTGCCGCAGGCGGATGCCATGGCCCATTTGCTCGCCGAAGCGCTCAAGCGCATCCCGGCCGAACGACTCTGGGTTAATCCGGACTGTGGCTTGAAGACGCGTGGATGGCCGGAGGTGAAAGCGGCGCTTGCGGAGATGGTCAACGCAACTCAGCGTATGCGTGCCGAGCTGACGGTCGAAGCCTGATAGCGGCTCAGGCCTCTCGCAGAAAACGTCCTAACTCGCGCGCAAAACGCAACGGCTCGTCCTTTAGCGGGACATGGCCGGAGCGCTCGAAGCGCACGATGCGCGAACCTGAATGCGCAGAGGCCACCAACGCCTGACCGGCTTCGGCATACAGCAGCGAACGCACCCCGGTGATCACGGTCACCGGCACGGCATCGCGGGCCAGACTGCCGCGGTAATCATGGCCGCCTGCTGCATAAGCGGCGAGGTAGGTGCGCATGTCCTCCAGTCGAGCCATCGGCAGTGGCACATGCTGAAGCAGTGCGCGCGGCAAACGCATCACGCCACGTAACAGCGGTCGCAGGGCCTTGCCACCCGCCATCAGCGCCAGCACTTCGGCCAACGTGTCGCCGGCCTCCTGCCGTGCGACCAATGGCAGATCGGCAAAACGAGCACACTCCGGATGCCTGTCCAGCACGGCAACAATCTCGCGCAATTTGACGAACAACTCAGGCTGCCGCGAACCGAACAAACCATGCGACCAATCTGTACGATTGCCGACGCAAGGCGACTGATCGATATGCATGTAGCGCTTAACCGCCGTAAAGCCGCCCTCGCGCTGTAAGTGCAGCGAGGTGGTGCCACCTAGCGAAATACCCACGAGGAGAAAGTCACGTAGCCCGAAATGCGCGATGACATCCTGCACATCTTCCATGTGTGCCTGAAAGACATCGCCGGGTTTTAGTGCGACCTCGGCCGAACCGCCAGCACCGCGAAAATCCACCAGGTAAAACCGGAAACGCCCGAGATGCGGCAGGATGAACGGCAGCCAGCTGCTGCCACTCATGCCCAGACCCGGCAACATCAAAACCGGCTGACCGCGCCCGAGGACGCGGACATGCAAGGCTGCGCCATCACGCAGAGGAACATGTGCCATGAAGCGTTACTTCATGCGCTTGGAGCTCATGGATACCAGTTTTTGGTAGGCCGATGGGAAGAAGCGAACCATCAGATCGATGGCCACGGCATCCTTACCGATCAGTACGCGGCGATCGTTCTTTTCCACGCCACGGATGATGACGGCAGCCGCTTCATCGGCGGTGGTCGTGAACAGCTTTTCAAATTTCTCGGTGCTGTTGGTGCTTAAACCCAGTTTATTCACCGAGTTATCCATACGCGCTGCTTTCGCGATGTTGGTCTTGATGCCGCCTGGGTGAACGCTGGTTGCGCTGACATTCACCTTTTGCATTTCCAGTTCCTGGCGCAACGCTTCGGTGAAGCCACGGACTGCAAACTTGGAGGCGTTGTAGGCGCTCTGCGAGGGCACCGCCATCAAACCAAACACACTAGAAGTGTTGATGATGTGGCCTTCGCCAGCATCTTTCAGGTACGGCAGGAAGGCCTTAGTCCCGTGCACCACGCCCCAGAAATTGATGTTCATGATCCATTCCAGATCTTCGTAGCTGCCGCCGTCAACAGCACTGCCAAGCGCAACGCCGGCATTGTTGAAGATCAGGTTGACCTTACCGTGGTCACGAGCCACTTGGTCGGCCCAAGCAAATACGGCATCTTTATTAGACACATCGAGCTTTTGCGAAGTGACTTTCACACCTGTGCCATTGAGCAGTTTTACGGTCTCTGCCAAGCCAGTTTCGTTAATGTCGCTGAGTGCAACATGGCAGCCACGGCTGGCCAGCAACACAGCCAAAGAACGACCCATACCCGAGCTAGCGCCGGTAATGGCAGCGACTTTATTCTTGAAATCTTTCATCAGTAATGACCTGTTATTGACAGTGAACGCTGGCAAGGTACATTTGACAACGCTGACTGTCAATAAACTTTTTCAGGCTTACAATCTGGCCGCCAGCTCCGCGCCCTCGCGGATGGCTCGACGCGCATCCAACTCTCCCGCGAGCTTGGCTCCGCCAATCACGTGATAGCGCTTGTCGGTGATCTTGCCTTCAGCATCACGCGGAATCAGATCAGTCACCGACTCCTGACCAGCGCAGAGAATCACATGATCGACATCGAGAATGTGCTCTTCCGTACCGCCCACACGAATGTGCAAGCCCAGATCATCTACCTTCAGATACTCGACTTCGGCCATCATTTTTACGCCGAACTGACCGAGCAAGGCCTTGTGCGCCCAGCCCGTGGTTTTGCCCGGGCCGGCACCCATTTTCTTCTGGCCCGGCTTGCGTTGCAGCATAGTGATTTCGCGCTGAGCGAAGCGGCGCTCCGGCGCCTTCAGGCCGTTTTCCTGCACCTCGAAATCCACGCCCCAATGCTTGGCCCAATGTTCGACGGACTGATTGCGCTCTTCCAGCAAGTACGCGCACATATCCACGCCGATGCCGCCCGAGCCGATCACGGCTACGCGCTGACCGACCTGCACTTCGCCGCGCAGCACCTGCGGGTAGCTCAGCACCTTGGCGTGATCCACGCCGGGGAAGCGCGGCGTGCGCGGCTTTACACCCGTCGCGATGATCACATCATCAAAGCCGGCTAGCTGCTCGGCGGTGACTTTGCTGTTGAGCTTGACCTGTACGCCGGTGCGCGCCAATTCATTGCGGTAGTAGCGGATGGTTTCCTGGAACTCTTCCTTGCCTGGCACAGCCGCTGCCATATTGAACTGACCGCCGATATCCGCTGCTGCTTCGAACAGGGTCACTTCATGGCCACGATCCGCCGCCACTGTCGCCGCCGTCAGACCGGCCATGCCACCACCCACTACTGCCACCTTCTTCGACTTACGCGCCTTCACGTAGACCAGCTCAGTCTCGTAGCCGGCACGCGGATTGACCAGACAGGTCGCGCGTTGATTTGAGAAGGTCAAATCGAGACAGCCTTGGTTACACGCGATACAGGTGTTGATGGCTTCTGGCTTGCCGGCGATGGTTTTGTTAACGAAGTCCGGATCGGCCAGCAGCGGACGCGCCATCGAAATCAAATCAGCATCACCGCTGCCGACGATGTCATCACACATTTCAGGCGTGTTGATGCGGTTCGAGGCCATCACTGGGATTTTCAATTCTTTCTTGATGCGCGCAGTCACACTGCGGAAGGCCGCACGCGGCACCTGCGTAGCAATGGTCGGAACGCGCGCTTCATGCCAGCCAATGCCGGTATTGAGAATGTTGATGCCAGCCGCTTCCAGCGCCTTGGCAATGGTCACGACTTCTTCCCAGGTGTTGCCACCCGGCACCATATCGATCAGTGACAGGCGATAGCAGAGAATGAAGTTCGGGCCGACCTTTTCACGTACGGCCTTGACGATCTCCAGCGGCAGACGCATGCGGTTCTCGATCGGGCCACCCCAGCGATCGGTACGCTGGTTCACGCGCGAGCAGATGAACTGGTTCAGTAGATAGCCTTCCGAGCCCATGATTTCGATGCCGTCATAACCCGCCAGCTGCGCTAGACGCGCCGTGTGCGCATAATCCTTAATGGTCTGCAGAATGAGCTTCTCGCTCATCGCTTTCGGCTTGAACGGATTGATAGGCGACTTAACAGCCGACGACGACACCGAGAATGGATGGTAGGCATAGCGACCAGCGTGCAATACCTGCATCAGGATCTTGCCATCGTGCTCATGCACAGCCGAGGTCACGCGGCGGTGATTGATGATGTCGCCATAGGTATTCATGGTGCCCGCTGCCGGCAGCAGCCAACCCTGGCGATTCATCGCGATACCGCCGGTGATCATCAGCGCGGTACCGCCCTTGGCACGCTCGCCAAAATAGGCAGCCAGTTTGCCGTAGTTCCAGAAGCGATCTTCGAGGCCGGTGTGCATAGAGCCCATGACGATGCGGTTGCGCAGCGTGGTGAAGCCGAGATCGAGCGGAGCCAGCATATTGGAGAAAGCAGTCATGTTTAAATCCTCGTCATCGCCGGAAAAAGGCGGTAAAGTTAACGCCGTTAAGATACGAGGATTTACGGGCATGTCAAGTCCGCAAGAAAAACAGGCCTATCACCACGGCGATCTCAAACGCAGCTTAATTGACGCGGGCTTGGACTTAGTCCGTGAAGTCGGCATTGAAGCGATCAGTCTGCGCCAGCTCGCCGAGCGCGTGGGCGTCTCCACACCGGCGCTGTATCACCATTTTCGTAACAAGGACGCCCTGCTAGCCCAACTCGGTGAAGCAGCGATTGATGCCTTTGATGAGGCCATCGCCTCAGCTATGCGTCATCCCAAGGATGACGATGCCTTAAGCGCATTTGTTTTAGCGTATGTGCGATTTGCCCGTGATGAACCGGCGTTATACGAGTTGCTTTTTGGACGCCGGATTTGGACCAGCCAAGAGGCTGCAGACTTTCAGCGCAAAGCGCGGCACAGCTTCCGCCTGCAAAGTGAACGCTTATTGCACTTGCAACAGCTTGGCATCCTGCCGGAAAACGCGAACCCCTTACGTTTGGCGCAGGTGGCTTGGGCCACGCTGCATGGACTGTGCTGCATGTACAACGATGGTCTTGCCTTTACTGCTGAGACCATCGAAGAGATTGCCAAGCACGCGATTCAACTGTTGCGGCAGGCGGTGCTGGGCACCATCACTACTCGTCCACTTTAACAGAGAAGGTGACCCGGCCTTCCGCGCCGGGCGCTAGGCCGCCCGTCAAATCCCAGCGAATATTGCCTACCGCACCCACACCGGGCTGCGTGGTTACTGCACAGGCGGTGATGCTGACAGGTAACGGCTCTAGACAGGATGCCGAGACAAACGCCGTGTAGGCCGGCGTTACATCGCTAATGAAAACATTACGCAACGCTTCGGTGCTGACATTACGGTACAGCAAGCTATAAACCAGCGTTTCACCCGGTTTAGCGGTGGGCTTATCAACCGCTTTAGTAAGCTGTAATCCCGAACCTTGATTGCCCGTCACGGTTACATCGGCGACTTGCGCCGTTGTCGTCAGCGCAGGACTGGCATTGCTGTAGTTGAACTGCGCATCAATTCGCGCTTCATTACGCAGGCCGTTAGGCGCACCTGGCGTCAGACTTTCGCGCTGGATCAGACACACCTTGCCGCCCGCTGCAACTGAAATAGCCGCACCGTTGTAAGGTGTCGTTTCGCCGTTCTCTAAAACGCCGTCGCAGTCATCTAAGTAAAGGGTTTCGACCCAGCCCGTAAACGCAGGCGAAGCGGTGGCGGAACGGGTAAAGGTGACGGTTCCCGCACTGCCCGCAACAAAGCTATGTGGATAGAACAACACACCCGAGGCTCCCATCGCACCCGCATTATTGGGTGTGAAGGAATTGCTGCGCACATCTGCAAAGTCGATGCCGATGTAGCGCGTGCCTGGCACCAAGGTGAATGTGGTGGTATCGGTGCTGCGAACATAGGCGCCACCGGTGTTGCCGGCACTGCCGCCAATCGAGACAAAAGGCGACGGATTGCGCTCAATCACTTGGACCGATGTCAATGTCGATACCGATGGCACCACCACTGTCCAGCGGCCATCGCTGCCCGTTCGGGTGCTGGCGCACAGAGGCAAAGAACCACTGCCACAGCTGCTGTGGCGGACTTCAATCGCGACGTCATTCAGGCCCGACTCCTGGCCATCCAGAACGCCGTTATTGGCCGTACCACCACTGCTACCGTTATCTTCAAAGACTCGGCCACTCAGACGCGCGCCCTGAACCAAACCGAAATTGAGCTGTGCGCTATCGCCAGCCGCCAAGTCAATGGAGCGCAAACCTGGATCGTTTTCTGTGCCGACCCAACCGGCAGGATAGGTCGCCGATACTTCCGTTAGCGTGTTGTTTGTATCCAGCACCAAGCAATAGCTACCCTCGCTCACACCGGTAAATGCGTAAGCGCCAGTGCTTGGGTTAACGGTCGCGGCTTGCTGCGCCGTGCTGGCACAGGTGGCGCCGGTGCGCGTTAGCAACTTCACAAACAGCGGCAAGTTCGTGCCTGCTTCCGGCGCAGCCTGAACATGGTCAGCATTGATATCGTGGTAAACCGTACCCGATAGGCCGAAGCCGGAGACCACGAGCGTGGCCGTAGCGCTTGCACCTGTTCCGCCATTCGTTGAAGTGACGACGCTGGTCGTGTTGACATAGCTACCCACTGTCGCTGCGGTGACCTCAACACTGACCGTACAACTGCCGCTCGGCTTCAGGGTGCCATTGCTGAGGTTTAAGGTATTACCCGCTGCCGCACCACCGGTCACGGTCACGCTGGATCCGGCGGTGCACGCCGTTTGCATGTTACTCGGCGATGCATTAAGCAAGCCCGCAGGATATGTATCACTGACGGCGACACCCGTCAGCTCATCGGTCCCGCTGGAGTTACTGATCGTGATACGCAACTGGCTGGTGCGCCCCGCGCCGATCTCACTGGGCAAGAAAGACTTGCTGACATTCGCCGGCGCTACCACGCCGAGGCTTGCTGACGCCGTATTACCCGCTGGCGTACCCGTTGCGCCAACAGCACCCGAGGTATTGAGGTAACTGCCGGCGGCGTTCACGGAGACACGCACCGACAGGGTGCAACTGCCCCCAGCAGGCAGAGCCCCGTTGATTAAGCGAATGCCTGAATCACCAGCCGCCAATGCGGCGCCATCACTATCCTGCAGGGTGCCGGAACAGGTGTTGCTGGTACTGAGTGGCGCAGCAATCCTCATGGCGCCCGGCAGCGTGGGGAACACGTCGGCAAAATTAACCCCTGCCAATGCCGCAGATGGGTTGGGATTGGTCAGCGTAAAGGTCAATACCGAGGGGTCGTTCAGCCCGATGGTGGCGGGGCTAAAGGCTTTGTTGATATCGGGTGGCAGCAAAGCAACGGCTAAATTCGCCGTGGCGGCGGAGGCACCGGCGGCCGTTACGCCATTGCCATTACCGCTGTAGTTGGCCGCAGGAATGGTGTTGGTGTACGTGCCCGAGGTGGGTGTTACCGGCACGGTCACGCCGACCACAATGGCACAGCTGCCATTTGCTGGCACGCCACCGTTCAACAGCCGCACGCGATCCGCACCTGCAGCGAGTGGTACCCCAGCTGCGCCTTCCAATGACCCACCGCAACTATTACTGACCACATCCGCAACACGCATTTGCCCGGGTGTTGTTGGCAAAATATCGGTGAGCTGAACGGCGTCTAAAGGCAGCGCATTATTGTTGGTCAGCGTGATGGTGAGCTCACTGCGTGCACCCGGCGAAATGATCGCAGGTGCAAAGATTTTGCTCGCCACAGGTCGGGACAAAATGGTCAGCACCGCTTGTGCTGGCTCGGTGTTATTGCCTGCCGAGGTTTGTAAATTGCCTGGAGGGATGACGTTGGTATACACACCCGCCGTACCGGTGATGTTAGCCGTTACCGTACAGGTGTTGGAGCCCAGCAACCCCAGCACAGGCGCGGGAATGGTGCCGCCACGAAGCGTTACCGACGCGCCACTGGCTGCTTTAGTACCCGCGCAGGTTCCACCGGGGGTAGACGCTACCAAACCTGTTGGCAGGTTATCGTCAAGGCTAACGTTGGTTGCAGTTGCGGGGTTGGGATTGAGCAAGGTAATGGTTAAAGCGGATGTACCGCCTTCAACGATGGTGCTGGCATTGAACACTTTCGAGACACTGGGCTGACCCACCGACAAGGTGTCTTCAGCCTTCACTTCATTGCTACCACCGTTGGTTGAAGTCACTCCCCCAACCGGAATGGTATTGGTATATGCGCCGGAATTCGCAGCGCGGACATTCACCGAGATTTGGCAACTACCCGACGCGGGAATAACCCCACCCACCAGTCGTACACTGCCACTGCTGCCGGCCGCGGTTAATGTGCCGCCGCAGTTATTCGTGGCCCCTGGCAATGGCCCGATGACCAATCCCGATGGAAAGGTATCGGTAAAGCTAACACCCGTGATGGCGGTTGGCACGGCATTGTTGAGGGTAATGGTCAGCAACGAATCCACATTGCGCCCAACTGGGTTAGGCGCGAAAGACTTCTGCACCTCCAAGGCACTGACATTTAACGTTGCACTGGCAGGAGCAGTGCTATTGCCCTGAGCCGTACTGAGACCGCCTGCTGGAATCGTATTCAGGTAGCTACCCGAGTTACTAGCGGTCACGGCCACGGTAATACGGCAAATTCCGGATGAAGCCACCGTGCCATTAGACAAGCTGACTGTGGTGGCGTTTGCAGCAGCACTGACACTTCCCGCACAGGTATTGCTGACCGTCGGTGTCGCCGCTACCCTGACGCCTGCAGGTAAGTTGTCGGTCAGGTTCACTGCAGTGAGCGGCGTCGCCTGCGGGTTTGTAATATCAAGCGTTAGGGTGGCCACTTGCCCCGGCAAAATGGTCGCCGGAGAAAAGGACTTACTCACTTGTGGCGCTCTGACCACCGTCAGTGTTGCTGAGCCAGCGGTGGTATTGGCCCCAGCCTCCTGGCTAGTGACCGAGCCAGCGGCCAACGTATTGGTATAGCTTCCACTGCTCGCTGCGGTGACATTGAATGCCACGGCGCAGGTGCCACCACCCGCGAGCACACCGCCCGTCAGCTTGACCGTAATATCACCCGCATTACCGGTCACAGTGCCAGAGCAGGTGTTGGTCACATTGGGCGTGGACGAAACCACCAGGCCAGACGGCAGGGTGTCATTAAACGCTAATTGCGTGAGGGTGCTGGCGTTATCGTTATTCAGGGTGATGGTTGCCCGCGAAACCCCGCCCTCGGCGATGGAGGTCGGACTAAACGCTTTACTCACCCGTGGCGACTGCAGGCCAGAGTTCGTGGCCGTGACACTTTGGGGCTGGATAGGGCCGTTCCCATCCGCATCAATGGTTGCCGTATTGGTGATTTGTGGGGACGCGGTGGATACCGTGACTTGGAACTGCACAACGGCAGATGCCCCCGTGTTAATCACGCCCGCGGACGCGCCCGGACTATTGATCAGGCCGCCCGCGACATAGGGCATGGCTCCCGCCACATCAGCTACCGCCCCGCCGTTTAAGCGCGTACTGCCAGCCACATACGTCGTGTTTGCCGGGATCAGATCGCGCAGCGTCGTAGCGGAACTGGCGATCGCTCCGGTATTCGGCACCGTGATGGTGTAGGTCAGCACCGCGCCTGGCGCCACCGCACCTTGAGGACTAACCGTTTTCGTGGGCTCCAAGCGAACGGCGCGGGAGGTAATGCTATTCGAGAATGTACTGCCGGTCTGACGCGGGCGGCCACCACAGGGAATGTAGTCGTAATCCCAACGGGCCGTATTGACATACGTTGCGGGAGCAGGCGATGCGGGCAAGGTGTTAACCCGCGTCTGAAAACGAACCGTGGTCGTAGCACCAGCCGCCACACTGCCGACTGGCACACCCGTGAGCGGACTGGCCGTGGGCTGAGCAATGCCATTAACAAACACCGAGCCGGAAACAAAGCTGGTGCCTGCTGGAGGGGTGTCAAAAAACGTGGTGGTATCGGAAGCCGCATCACCGGTGTTTTGGATACTAACCGAGTAAGTCAGCACATCGCCCACGTATGTAACTGTTTTATCAACCGATTTTGAGCTGGTCACATTAAAGCGTGGGGCGGCTAGATCAATCGCTAAGCCAAGACTGGAAATGGTGAAGGCATCACCATTGGTGGTGCCTTGGGCAAAAGCGGAGGTCTGGTTAAATTGCATCTGCGCGGAAGCATCCACACTGGTGATGTCCCAGCCCTGACGACCTCCCGCAATGGCCGTACCGGCCGCCGCATTATGATTGCGCGAACCCAACGTGCCGGAAGTATCGAGCGCGCCTGAGTCGCCATTAATCTGACCGGCGAAAAAGTTATTAATGGGGTTGTTCGGGCCGCTCAGGCGATTTGCTGTACCCAGCGTGGCGGTTGGTCCGAAGCGAAAAGAGTCGCCGGTAATGTTGCTGTCACCTTCAATCGCGCTGACATAGGCGCGGGCGCGCAAAGCCCCTTGGGTTGGTGTACAGAAACCACTCACCGATGCAGGTGCTGCGCCATCACGCTCTGAACCGACAAATAAACTCAAATTGCGCGCAGGCTGAGCACTATTCCCATAGATGACCGCCAGCGTCCAACCGGCTGTGTGGTTATTCGCGTCATTGCCATACGAGGCCGGAACACCTTTGACTTTGTAACGACCCGAGCCACCCAATTGCACCAATCCAGTCACATTGGCACTACGCACATAACGAGTGACATTTTCTTGCGCAGTGGCCCCCTCAGGCGAGACGGAGTAAGTACCGCTAGGTGTACTAAACGTCACAGGCGTGGAGCGCAGCGCGGTAACGTTGGAACCACCCGAGTTGAAGTCCCCCCCCCAAATCAGCTCCGCGTAGAGAATACTGCTGCCTGCTGGCAGATTGAGCGTTGCCTCCGAGACATTATTCTGCCAAAGCGTCGTGCTAGCGGCATTTGCACCGATGGTCGGTGCTGGATAAGTCCCCCACGCGGCACTCCCTTCACTATTAATGAACGCGCCGATACTGCCGCTGGTGCCCTGCTGCGTGAAACTGGCACCGTTACGTGATAGGCCAAGGGCGTTACCCGTAAACAGGATGCCGCCGTTGGCATTTTGCGAGTAACGGCTCACATATGCAGCCTGTGTGACGGATGCAATGCCCGCGCAGAGTAGCCAAGCGCTTGCACGGAGTAACCGCCGCATCATCGTGCCACGCATTTATTGCACATCCTGCTGCTGGCGCTGCAAGCGAATGCCCGGGATATCACCACGCAACCTCAACTCCACGCGACGGTTCTCCGCCGCCTGTAATGATGTGGGTGCGCGTTTACCTTGGGCCTGTGTGAGCAGACGCTTCGGCGAAATACCCGCTGCCATAAAGAACTCTCTCACCGCCAGGACACGACGGGCCGACAGCTTCTCATTCAGCCCATCCATACCCTGCATATCCGTATGGCCGATAAGGTCTACTGCCAAGTCTGGCTGCGAACGCAACAATTCGATCCACGCCATCAGCAACTCTTGTGAACGCAAGCTCAAGACATCGCTGGCGAAGGCGAAGTGAACGCGATCAGCGTAGACCTTCACGGTAGGTTCTGGCGCAGGGGCAGGAAGCGGCACACAGACCGGGCTATCCTGCACGATCACAGGCGCAGGCTCTGCGACTGTCGTGGACGCTTCAGCGGGTGCGGCAACAACCTCTGACACTGGCACCGGCTCAGATTTTGGCTTGCAAGCCTCATCGTCGAGGTCATTTTTAGCGAGCTTTAGGAGACGTTCAGCCATAGCGACACGGGGCACGGCATGACGCCAACCCAGCTCATCGTAATCATGGCCAGCGCCCGCCAGCATGACTTCCAAGCGCGCCGTATTGGCCTCAGCACAAGCAAAGGCACTCGCTGCTTTTAGCTCTGCCACGGCCCGCCACATATCATCGCGCAAAGGCTTGGACGGCTTAGGCTCAACACGCGTCAGGTCCGCTGGTTTATCAGATTCCATGAGCACCAGTAAGCGCTCTACCTCTGCAAGCACAGCGCGCACATAGTCACTGCGATCATTCATGCGATATTCCGCGTTGGCTAAATCCCACCACGCTTGCGCTTTCGCCAAGGCGTAAGAATTGATTGCCACGCCGCGCTCGCTGTTCAGCAGCGACATGCGCTGCTGCAGGTTTGCAAAGGCTTTTTCGTCACGTGCCATGACCGAGCTCACCACACGCTCAGACGGCAATGACAAACCGGCGGCGCTGCCACCCACTTCGCCATCCGCCCAAAGGGCCAAGGGCATGCTCGCCAAAATGAGCAAGGAAAGTCGTTTCAGGCTCATGGTGCTACCCCGTGTGCAGACGCTTTATCGAATGCCGTTTCATCAAATTTGAGACGCAGACGCACATAAGCGCCTTGGTCCAGATATTCGCCGCCAGCCAAGTCTTGCTCGCTAAAGCCGAACAGATTGTAGCCACCGGATAACCAGAAATTGGCCTTCACTAAGTAGCCAGCTTCAGCGCCCAGACCATACTCTTGGCCGGCATTTTGAACCACTAACGTACTGGCCATCAGGCCCAAATCCCAGCGCTCGGTGACATCCCATAAGGCGCGGCCAGACAGTAAGCCGGAGCGCGTGCTGGTACTGATATCGGCTAGACGATCACGGCCCAACTTACCGGCCAGGCGACCACTGAAGGTCCAAGCTCTTGCGGGCTGCCAATTCGCCGACAGACTCACGATGTCCGCTACACGATCGATCGGCAGCGCAACACTGGTACTGTCTTGTTCGTACAAGCGCTCGTAGCGGGCCAAGCCATTCCAGCGATTGGTGTCGGTGTCGCGGTAGGCTACGCCGATCTGTCCGCGGGCGAGCGTTCTTTCGCTGCCATCGTTATTTTGCGTCAAGTTATAGATGGTACGGCCCAACAGCGTCCAATCACGCTCGAGCTTAACGGCCACTGCCAGTGAGGCCAGCCACGAATTGCTGTCCGTGCCATCACGCCATTCCACGCGGGCATTACCCTTCCAGTACTCGCTGGCGCTGTAGTCCAATTGCGAGGTTAAGGCGATGCTTTCACCCGCGGCGGCACCCGAGAAGACATGCACACGTTCGGCGCTACCGCCCACGCGAATGCCCTGCGCGATATCCCAGTTTTGACGCACGCCAATAGCCGCTTCGGCGTCACGCTGCGCCAGTGCATCCCGGATGCGGTATTCACTAAACAAACGACCCTGCTTGAGATAATCCGTTTCAATACCAACGACCGTGGCATTGCGCTGCTGCTGATCGCTGAGCGCATACTGGCCTTGTAAGGTCGAAATCAGCTCATGTCGGAAATAGGCGCGGCCACGATTTTGGAAACTGTAGTCGCCACCTAAAGCGGCAACGCGCTGAGCACTCTCATTCACATCCTGTTCGAGCTCGGCATAAATTTTTGCCGCGCCTATCCACGGCAACTCTTGGTTAACTCGAGCGCGGATGGTGTTGATGTCAGGCGTATTTTCCGTGCCCTGGCCTGACTGCGTGACATGGCGTACGCCCAGTTCGAGCTCGGTGGTGTTGCCCACGCGCTGAATCACATTCAGCAGGCCGCCAGCGCGGGAGGTATTTGCAGTGACATCGTTGCTGTAAAGCAATTCACTGGCCAAAGCCGTATCGCTGGTGAGCTTCACTTTGGCATTCACACGAATTTCTTGGCGACCTTTGGTGACGCCACCCGTGGGATTCTCAAAGCTTTCGTCGGCATCCAAAGCACGTACCTGTAAGGCTACCTTGCCGGTGTCATGCCGTACTTCAATACGTGACGCCATGCCCGTTCCCAGCAGTATCGAATCCGACTGCGCCATCTCTAAAATAGCGCGCGTATTTTCACCGACCTTATAGCTGGCATTTGCACCGACTAGTTGATACGGCGCCAAGGGGTTTTCATCCCGGGCCATCATGGCGCCAACACTGAAATTCGGGGTGAGTTGGTACTGTGCATCCGCGCCATATACCCAGAACTTATCGCCGCCTTGTTCAACCTCATAGGTGACACGAATAAAGCGGGGATTCAGCTCTTGATCGACACTGGCGACCGGCGACTTAAACAACAGGCGGCCACTGAAGCTCTCCACTTCGTAGTCGACAAAGCGTTGCAGGGTTTGCGTGGACAAGACCAGCGCCGGCTGATTGCGATCACGCGTGACAATTTCTACGCGCTCACTATTCATAAAGATGCCGCGCTTGCTCAGGCTAAAGGGGCCAGAAGTGCCGTTAGCGCGGAACTCATCCACGACCTGCTTTGTGCTGTCATTTGCCACAAACACATTCGTTTTTAATGCACCGACATCTCGATGTAATTTCAAGCCGGTGAGTCCACGGCTGTACTGCGTCAGCTCGCGGCCATCGCTTTCCGGGGCGGTGCTGAAATCACCATATAGTAAGAAGGACTTACGGTGATCAACACGAATATAGAAGCGACCTGTCGATTGCGCGTCATAGCCACGCACGGAGGCATCGCCATACACCGGATAGAACTCATCGGGGCGAATATCGCGAAAGAGACGATCACGCACGGCCTTGTCGGAGTCATACGACAGCGTCAGCAGATACTCGCCCTTAACGCGACCCTTCAGGAACATGGCCGCACGCGCACCACCCCGTTCAGACGATAAGAGCTTGAGCTCACGCTCAAAGCTGTCGCGCTCACGCACGGGCAGGACATTGCCACGACCCAGGTTATTAATTCGCAGCGTACCTTCCAATAAGCCCACGGCCAGCATGGGGCGTAGTTCAGGCAGGAAAGACTGTGAAATGCGCGACACCAGCACACCGGAACTAATCGCAACCGGAACATCACCTGGCTCTTGCGGTGACTGCAACTTAAAGAAGGCTTCGCCACCGGCCATAAAGACCTGCGTACCAGGCTCGTCTGGGTTGAGATCTTTCTCTAACCACTCTCCAGCAGCCGCCTCCAAGGTCAGTGGGGTACGCACCGTGACCGGCACGCCGGCGGCATCGCGCAACTGCACACGAATTTCTGCCGTGCTACGGCCATCCGCAACGACATCGCGTGGCGCTACGAACGCCTTCAAAATGGCGAGGTTTGCGGGCGCTACTACCGTGACTTGACGACGGCCGCGCTCATTACCAAATCCATCCTTGGCGATCAGGGTCAGCGTGTTTTTGCCCGGCTTCAAGTTAATGCCCAACAGCTCCCAGGCCATCAGTGCGCGGGTGCTGTCTTCCACTTTACGGGCAAGGTGGCGCGATGGCAGTGTTTCGTCATTAACCAGAATCAGCAGCTGCGAGTTCAGCGGAGCCTTCACCAGCAAATCGATCTGATCAATCGGCAAGGTATCGCCATCATTCAAACCGACAAATGCCAGGCTGTTATCCAGTGCTTTTAATTGCTCTTCTAAGGTGGCTGCGGGCGCTGTGGCCAGCGAACGATTCGAGCTTTTAACAGTGGCCAGGACATTCGGGTCATTACTCGGCTTGGCCGCTGCCTGTTGCCAGAATTTTGAAAAGTCTGCTTTGTTGTCGCCAATCACGCCGGTGGCGGGCAAGGTTTTAAGATTATCGGCTGTGGCTACCGTTGCGTTGGTTTCTAAACGCGTGCCTAAGCGCTGATCCGTCTCGGCCTTGAATACCTCACCTAAGCGACGACGCTCCTGCACTTGCTGCAAGACTTCCGGCGAACAACTGCCCTCGGCAAAGTCCGCGCGATGCAGCTCCCCTTTTTTAAGGTCAATGAAGCGGCTATTGCCGTCGCCCGCATGGCGATTAGCCGTAGCGACCAAGACTGAACCTTGCGGCAACGTCGTGGCATCTGCCTTGAGCACGTGCGTTTGCGGCGTCAGCCCATAAAGACTGTATTTACCTTCGCTGTCGGAAATGACAAAGCTGCCATCCTCTAAATAGAAGCGCACACCCGGAATGCCAATCTCTTCTTTGCCTTGAACGCCATTGCCGTCGCAATCAACAAAAATCTTTCCAAGCACAAAACCTTCATCGGCAAAGACCCCACCAATGACCGTAATTTTCTGGCTGGCGGTATTTGAGCGGAAGCCCTGGCTGCTGGTACCGAATACCGTGTTAATGCCATTACCGCGCTGCGCCCCTGCACCCACCCGCACGCGATACACCACGGTCGCGATAGCATTTGGCGCAAGTGATTGCGGCAAGTCAAAGGTCAAACGATTGCGACTGCTGGCAGTGATGATTGGCACAGGTTTTGAGCCATCTTCAGGCACAAAGCGCGCACTGCCGGGCACATACACAAAACCAAAAGGTAGGTCATCCTCCAGCTTTAAACCAAGCATCTCAACACTACTGACATTGCGCAGCGCCAACTTGTAGTCCACCACATCACCCACGCTGGCTTCGCTACGATTGGCGGTTTTCTCAACAAAGAGATTGTTGTTTTCATTCGGCGACGGCGCGCCGTTGGGATCAAGCGGGATGTGGTTGTCAACCACATCGGGCGCACTTCCCACAGTAATGTTGAAGCGGAAGTAATACGTCGTATCGGTGCCCGTTTGGGGGGCTTTGCCGCCATTCTGCGGGTTTCTATTCACCGAATAAGGCGACGTACCGGTAGGCGGTGTTAAACAGTTTGCCTCGTTGCCGCAAGCATCATTAGCGGCGGTAGCGCTCGCGGGAATGAGCAGGGACGGCGCAGCCTTATAACCCGTGGCAGCATCAACCTGAAGCGTATACACGCCAGAGGGTGCGCCTGCCAGTAAAAGGAACTGGTAGTAGCCATCATCACCCGTGCTTTGGCTGACATTGCTGTTTCCACCAATTAAATGCTGGCTTGGCACAAAGCCTGGCGGCCCCTGAAGGGTCACAGTAGCGCCTTTAACGGGCTGGCGTGTCACTGAGTCGTATACAACGCCTGATGGGTCTAAAGGCAAACTTTGGTTGGCAAAGTTGTCGCCTGCTTTGAGCGGCTCCAGATAACGCAAAGTACCGTCGGTGTTAACCGCTTTGTTGGGGACATTCGGGCCAGACCTCTGATCCTCCGGCCGACCCAAAATAGCCGAGCCTGTCACTGGCTCACGGAAGCGCAGCTGATAACCCGTTCCGGGCCGAATTCCCTCGATGACATAACGACCATTGTCATCGGTCTGGGTCATGGCGACTACACGGCCGTCGCGAAGCAACTCAACCGTGTAGCCAACGAGTGATTTTTCGTTTTGGCGGATGCGATCATGGTTAGTATCCAACCAAGCCTCGCCACTGAGCGTAGCGGATGGAAAAACATCGACAACATCTTGGCCACTATTGTTGCCTTGCTCAGGTGCTGCTTCTCCACCGCCCGACACCGTCGCGATGTTAGTTTGCTGAGTGTCCTGCGCCGCACTGGTTGGGCGCACACCAATCACTAAGGGCTCAGCAGCCTGGCCACCGCCAATGGTTGGAGTGTAGTTACAAGTCACCGTGATGCCGCCATCTGGACGCATGGCACCGGCACATTGCCACGCCGTTTCCTTGGTCTCTTCGGGCACCCACATAAACGACGCAGGAAGAGCATCCACAACCTGTACTGGCTCCGTCGTCGGCTGCTGACCCACGTTGGCCACATTGATTTGGTATCGCCCCACCACGCCAACGAAGAAGCTGTCACCGCGATGCTGTTTGCTCACCGTGAGATCAATGGCATCGCTTCCGGCGCGCTGCACCTCATAGGTCACGATGTTATTGCCCAGTTGATTGATCTGCGTGGGCATGCCGTCACTGCCGATCTGCGTAAAACTTACCGCTAGGCCATTTTCAGTCGTACTGGTTCCTGTGGCCGCCGTGGCATCTACGGTGACACGGAAGGTAAAAATGCCCTGACTGCCTGCGGGCAGGGAGCGCAACTTGAAGGAAAGCTTCTTTGCTGCGCCCTGATCAACCACCGCATAGTCTACCGCGGTGCTGGGCTCGCTATTTTCGGCATCCGTGAGTGTTTGATTACTCTGTGATTGCCAACGCGCAGAACCCGTGACGTAGCGAAATCCTGAGCTGTTATAGCGCCCCGTGCTGGCGCCGATGATGTCCACAATTTCAACATCACGCGCTTCGCGCTGACCTAAGTTATCGTAAGTCACCGTCACGGTAATTTCTTCGCCTGTTCCCGCCGCACCTAAGCTACGCGACAAGGCCTTAGTGACACGTAAGACCGCTGCCGTGCCGTTATCAATAGCCTGCGCCACATCCACATTCGTTTGCGAGGTTGCTGGCTGGCTCGTAGCCGTTGCACGTGCCGTGATTTGCAGGGTAAAGCGGGCATCCGTCTCGGCGTCGGTTGGCATCACGGCCACCATCACCACATACGCCACCTCGCCCGGCTGCAGCACGCGCGTTTGCGAGATAGGCGCAGAACCTAAATCCGGCTTACCGTTTTGATCTTCATCGGGATAGATCAAGACATTGCTCAACTGCGCAGATTGCGCGCTGAGGAGAAATTGGTCCGGGCCATTGCCGGTATTTTTAATCGTATGCTGGAAAACAATTTGATCGCCCTTAGCGATCCGGCGGAACTGATTATTCGTATTAAGCTGAAATGCTGATACCTGAGTGACCACCGACACAACGCTATTCGATAACGCACTGAACTCTTCACCGGCGTCATTAAGATAGGTTGCTTGTGCTTGGTTTGAAATCGTTTGCCCTACCGACGGCTGCGACCAAGCCGGCATCATGACGACGCCTAGACTCAGCAACAGCAGTAAGTAGAGCTTACGAATCATGTCAAAAAACCTTATGGCTGACAGAACAATGCCCGGACGCATTGAGGCCATCCGGGCATTGCATTTACCGCAGCAGCTGATTACTCAGCGACTTTGACTCGGAAGGTCAGAACAACTGTCTGGCCTGGCTCCAGATTCACGGCATCCGTACGGATGGCGTTACCAGAGACCACGGCATTGCAACCAGTGACGCTGCAACCCGGAGTGCCATTGAGGCTGGTGAAAGCAGGCACCGTATCGGCAACGCGTACGCCCGTGGCCGTAGTGGAGCCATTATTCTTGGCCGTTACGGTGTAAATGATGCACTCACCTGGTTTGATTTGTGAGGCATCTGCAACATCGAGAATGCCATCACAGTTGCTGTCTTTCGCGGCCTTCTTATCGAGCTGAACAAAACCCGACACAACATTCGTTGTGTCCACGGCGGTATCCGTAGCCGTGCCTGCTGTGGCAGTCAATGTCGTGACGTTCGATGAACCAGCAGCCACGTTCGACGGCACCGAGACACGAACGAATACCTTAACGCTATCACCAACAGTGCCTGCTTTCGTCAGGGCCAGTGGTGCAGTGAGCAAGGCATCATTCTCATCAAATACGCCATTGTTGTTGGAGTCGAAATACATGACCGAGGCAAATACACCGTTGCTGTCTGCCTTTGTCACGGTGACGCTCTCAGCCACGTTACCCAAGTTCTGCAATGTGTGGGTGTACACCACAACGCCACCGGGGAAGGCTTGCTGAACATTGTCAGGGTTCAACGCGATTTTGTGCGTTTCACCGACGACCACGTCGTCACGCTTGATATCGGTCGCACCGGTCAGCTGCGAAACTACGCGGAAGTATATCTTGGTAGTCGCAGGAGCGGCCGAGGCGGATACAGTCACTTGAGCACAGAACTTTGCCGAAGCGCCCGCATTGATATTTCCCGTGTCGCTAACCTGCGCACCCAGCGTGGTACACGCCGCACCAGATGCAGTTGCATCCTGGAAGAAAGCGACTGTGTAGCCTGGCGCACTAAAGGCCGTGTAAGGCGCAGAGAACTCATTCACTGCCGACAAGGCATAGGTATCAGCTACGCCGTTATCTGCTGCAGATGGATTGGTAACAACTAACGAGAATTTCACAACGCTTCCGGGTACTACCGTTTTCGTTGTAATAGCCGAATCTGTACCTGCACCCACACCCAGCCCACCAGCCTGAGTAGTACCCGCACTACTGTCAGCGCCGTTAGTAAGGTCGACTGTTGCCCTCTTAATTGTCGTCAACTCATTCAGCACAGTGTCTGATTTTGTTGGGTCAACCACAGAAGTCGCCGTCAAGGTAGCGGTATACGGACCATTACCGGGTGCAGGCGAGAAGTCCTTAGGCAGCTGCGCTTTCACGACCACGTTGTAAGGCACTGTGGTGCTTGGCGAAACGTCACCGGTGTCAGGCGCACCATCGCCATTGGTATCCAGCAATGGCGTGAACCCATCGGATTTATAGAGCTGGAAGCTCGTACCAGCCGGGAAAGTGCCCGGAGCAATTTTAATGTTGAACTGATCAACACCATTACCCGTGTTGTAGATGAAGTCGGTGAACGTAACCGTGCCGCCTTGGTTAGCAGAGGCTACAAGCACCTTATCGTCGCCACCATTACCTGTGCTGGCATTGCCCACGTCATAGGCAACGACTGATGCTGCCTGATTGACCTGGAAAGCCACTGTGTTGGTATTCGTAGTAGGCGCACAGTTCGAATCATTAAAGCAGTACTTAGCGGTGTTGTTGATTACACCCGCTGGCGTTGCCACCTTAACAGTGACCGTGAATTGCAACGTACCGCTGCCACCCGCTGGAACACTAGCGACTTGAGCACTAATGGTCTGGCCGGTAACGCTGTACGTGACGCCCGCAGAGTTAGTTTCTGCATCAGCGGCATCCGTGAGCGTGGTGTTCGTGTTTGAACGCCCAGTACCCGCCTTATAAGTCAGGTTGCTATCGAGCACATCGGAAAGCTTCACCGGAGCCGCGGGTGCGTTACCAATGTTCTGATAGGTCAGGGTGTAGATGTATTCATCGCCCGCCACACCAGATGTCTTACTAATCGACTTGGTGACTTCAATGACGGCGCCCGTGACAACGTTCACCGTGTCGGTGTTGGTCACTGTTTTTGTGTTGTCGCCCTGACTGGTTGCTGTCAGCGTGACCGAGTCAGTCTGGTTGGTGGTCGTTTGCGTTTGAACAATTAACGCAACCTGCTCGCCCGCCGCCAGATTGATCGAGGTAATTTCTTGATCGCCGACATCCACAACGCCATTGGCATTGTTATCACGGAAAACCTTAGGTGCTGCCAGGTTTGTTACGCCAGGAGTGCCATCAGCCTTGGTGAGCGCAAATACATCTGCACCATTGCCGGTGTTGGTCAGCGTATGCGGGAAATAGACAAACTGACCTTGAGCCGCCGACTTGGACTGCGTCGCAGTCAGCGTCAGGCTATAAACCTGCTGAACTGTCGAGGTCACCAAGTTGGACGTTGCCGTAAATTCATTACCAGCCGCGTCGGTATAACTGGCCGACGCTTGGTTACCGATGACGGTATTGGCTGCCGGTGCCGCAGCGTATGCTGCAGGCAGGAAAGCACAGGCAAAAACACCTGCGACTAACCGTTTCTTCCACTGAGTGGCATTCATGGTGTAGCTCCAATATTTAAACTAATGCGTGTCCTTAGTTAGCGTTAACGCGCGCCCGCAAAACCACTTCCCGCGAGGCGCCCGCCGCCAATGCACCCAGCGACCAGCGCAGGGCACGATACTCACTCAGAGGCACATTCACGGTTTTCAACTGTCCATCCGCTGCTCGAACCTGTCGAGTCAGCGGCACCGGATAAAACAGGCGACCATCAGTGCTGGCTTGCACCAGCAATGGTTTCGCCGAACTCAAATCAACGGTCATGCCCGAAGGAATCGGCAAAACAGCTTGAACACCACGCAGCTCTTTGGCGCTGGTGTTTTTGTAGTTAGCACGGTACTCAATTAATTCTGAGGGCTTTACCGCTTTCGCCGCTTCGCGACGCTCCTCGGGCTTACCGAGCACCATAACGGTTGTGACTTTCTCCGACTTAAGCTCAATCGCCAGCGGCCCCGCTGCCCACAGAGACGTTGACACAAGCAGAAACATAAACGCTGTTAATCGTGCCAGTAAAAACATATTTGTTGCCCATTATTTAAACGATGCCATTCTAGCCCGAAAGAAATACTTACATTCTGGCCACCTTGTTATTAAATTGTTACTCGCGGTAATTACTTGAAATGGATTTCGTCATCTATTTGACGACTTTACGAGCCGCTTGTTACAGACCTGTAAGTCACGTAATTCATGTAAAGCTCAGTACAAATGGCTTTTCTCTTGCTACACTCTCGCTCCGTTTGCTGGCGCCGATCGACTTAGCGCCGACACAATGGGCCTCTAGCTCATGCTTGGTTAGAGCAGCGGACTCATAATCCGTTGGTGCCGGGTTCGACTCCCGGGGGGCCTACCAATCCCTTTTCTGCATTGAACCTGCCCCGTGACGACTAGCTATCTGCCTCTACACCCAGAGCACAACACGCTTTTCAATGAGCTGCATGCCAGACCTTTTCCGGTACTTGGCCAAGGAGCTCGTATTTCGCAACTGGCGCTGCTGCACGAAGGGCAGACACGCGAAGCAGAAGTACAGCATCTCACCCAGCTGTGCTTGCACTTAGGCTTTCCACCCCCAGCCAACTCACAGGCTTGTCAGCATTTACATTTTGGTCAGCTGGAATTGCGCTGGGAACGTCACACCGAGTTTTCAACCTATACCGTCATTCACGCCGAAGCTGCCGCCGCGCCATTTTTGGTTCCCGCGCTTTCCTTGCTGCCTAGCGCATGGCTAGCGCAGCTGCCGGGCAAAATCATTAGCGGCGTGCACATTGAAATTCATGCCTTACCGACACGCGCTCCCGATGCCGACAGCGTGCGTAAACACTTCGATGGCCATCGGCTTATTAGTTCGTGGGTAATCGACCGAAAGGCACGATTGTGGACTGCTTTCCGCCTCCATAACGACAGCATGGGGCGCATACTGATCCAAAATGGCAGCCTAAATCCCTGCCAGCTTGGGCGCTTAGTGCGTCGCTTATTGGAGCTAGAAACCTATCGCATGATGCTGCTGTTGGCGTTCCCGTTGGCGCGCCAAATGGCGCCTGCGCTCACCTCCATGGACGAGCAGCTCGCCACCATCACCGCTGAAATAAATGCGATTCGGGGCTTAGGGGATGAACGCCGCCTGCTCTCAGCGCTCTCTACGCTAGCAGCCGAGATTGAGCACCTGCGCTCCCAAACCAATTTTCGCTTCTCCGCCGCACGCGCCTACTACGAGTTAATTCAAAATCGTCTAGCGGGATTACGTGAGCAGGAGGAGTCTGGTCTGCAAACCTTTAGTGAGTTTTTACCCCGCCGCCTGACACCGGCTTTCCGCACCTGCGAAGCCGCTGTGAGTCAGCTCGACGACCTCGCGCGACGCATCGATCGGGCCAGTGAACTGCTGCGCACGCGCATTGACCTCACCCTTGAGGCTCAAAATCAGGAACTGCTTCACGCCATGAACCAGCGCAGTCAAATCCAACTCAAACTGCAACAAGCAGTCGAGGGGCTGTCGGTCGTGGCTATTAGCTATTACTTAGTCGGCCTGGTGAAATATGCCGCTGAGTCTCTACATGAGATGCAACTCCTGGCGCATCCTGCATTGATTACCGGACTCTCAGTCCCTGTCTGTGTCGCGCTGGTGTGGCGAGGTATGCGCCAGTTAAGACGCGGCCTAGGCCAGTGACCGCTTAGTCTAAATTTGCTACCGTGCCGTCCTCACTTCTCGAGGACGCGCACCGTGACCGCCATTAGCTTTGAAGATTGCCTCCGCCAACGCCGCTCTGTCCGTGGCTATTTACCCACACCGATCCCTGAAGCCACCTTAAATGCGGTTTTCGAACTGGCGCAATGGGCACCGTCCAACTGCAATGTTCAGCCGTGGCAGGTCTACGTCGCCTCTGGCGCAACACGCGATAAATTACGACAAGGCTTTTTGGATGGCGTGGCCAGTGGCCGCGCCATGACCCCAGATATCGGCTTCATGCCGTCATTAACTGGCACACATCGTGACCGCCAAGTGGAATGCGCGCAGGCGCTCTATGGTGCAATGGGCATTGAGCGCGGCGACAGAATGGGTCGTATGCAAGCCACCCTGCGCAATTTCGAACTTTTTGATGCGCCACACGTTTGCTTTATTGGCATGGACAAGTCCTTTGGCATTCCCATGGCGCTGGATGTGGGCATGTACGCGCAGACGCTGATGCTGGCCATGACCGCGCACGGAATCAGCTCGTGTGCGCAGGGCTCCATGGGCTATTACCCCACGGATGTGCGCGAAGCCTTCGGCATTAGCGAAGACATCGCCATCCTGTTCGGCATTTCGTTTGGGTATGAAGATCCCGCCATTGCTGCTAACAACGCACGCACAGTACGTGCGCCGTTAGCAGAAAACGTTCAGTTCAAGGACTAGGCAGCGCGAAAGGAATCGGCAGCGGACTGGCGGGCTTGGGTGCAGGGCGGAGAATCGCCTTCGCCGTTGGCTCCTTCACCACATTTCCCGCCAGTTTAATGCCCTGCTGAGAAGCCAAAGTACTTTCCCAGGTTTGCAGATAGCGCTCAGCGGCATTAAACACATCCTGCATGTCCGTGGCCGTGCCTTCCTGGCGCAGCTCTTCAACGAAATCGCTGAGCATGCCGTAGTGCGCGCTGCCATCCACATCCAGCGACCATGTTTTACCAATACCCGCCGCATTTCGTTCGGACGGTTGATTAAAAACCACCGGCTTAAATTGAGCGGCGTTTTTAAATTCGGGGATAGAGCTGAATGGCTCGCCGGTAAAGAGCGTGAAGGGGTATTTCACGCGCTTAGTTTCCGGCACATTACTGCGCGGCCCGGCTTGCGCTGACAGGCCATTGGTGTCGGTTCCGAAACCAAAACCAAAGAATGGCCGTGGTGCGGGCAGCGACTCCCAAAGCGCCTTCACTTCGCGCTTATCAGCGAGCAGGCTGGGCGCATTACCCAAACTGGGGTAGATAAAACCGTTATTTTTTAGGATACGGCGCGCTTGGTCTTTGCTGGTGCCGCCAAACGTGCCGTGGGTGGACACAAATGGATAAGCCGGCGTTTGCGCTTCTGCAAGTTCCAGCGCCTGAGTCTTCATTTCCAGCTCGAGGTGATCAATATCAAAGATCATCCCCGCCTTCATAATTTCCTTGTAGGTCAGCAAGCCCATGGGGGTCATCCAACGCGCATTACATTGCTTCTTGGCGGGGTAGCACAAGAAAAGCCCGCCGGGGCGGCCGCCCTGCCCCAAGAACGGACACACTTCACCGGGAAGCGGCAACCCTAAAGTGTTTAGGCTGGTCATGGTCGCACCACCTGAGCTACCCCAGAGGTAGTCGAAGCCATTAACGCCTTCTTCCGGACAGTCATAGGTTGTCCAGAACTCACCCGTGGGCCGCTCTGCGGATTGTAAATAGCCCAGTGGAGAGATCTGTGAGGGCGAGCCCGAGCTTAATGCATTGGTGATTGTTGTGAGATCACCAGAGGGGATGCCGCCGCTATTTTCACGATTACCTAAGTTGAGAATCGTTCCATCAAAAATACCGTTTCCACCGAAGGCGTTATCGAACTCGTGGATAGTAATGATCTGCCGCACGCCCAAACCGAGTAAGCGCCCCAATTGCTGCTTCATAGAGGCTTCGGTACAGGTATAACTATTTTCCGTTGCGCCGGTACCCGTTTCCTGCCAAGGCTCTTGCTGACGCAGGGGGTTGTAGTTCACCTTGCAGTCCAGCACGTTGGAAATCTCAATACCAATCACCAGCGCCAGCTTGCCTTCAGCAATAACCTGACGAGCCTCTGCAGGGGACAAAACAATCCGGAACCAACCTTTTCCGCGACCGCCGTACTGGGCATCAATGTAATCCTGCATGGCATAGAGCGTACCAACTTGGCGAGCGGCGCTATTCATTTCATTGCAGTCGAGCAAGGGATTTTTGGTCACGTTGCGCTGCAATTCACACAGCGTTTCATTTTCAACCAAATCATTAACCATGATGCGCAAGCCGCCCATCCACGCACGCTCTAACCATTTCCAGTAGATCGCTTCATGGGTCAAGCTGCCGCGTGACGGCCAATCAGAAAAGGTCGGATAGCCATCGGTAAGGTGTCCATCAAGGTCATTCACAAATAGGCTGCCGATCAGATCGAGCATGCCGTTCTCGCCATGATCGCCCTTGCAATCGGCTAGGGCATGCGTCACGCCAAAGCGGTGGAAAGGGTCGCCATATTGCGCGTTACCCAAGAAATTGGTTGCGCTCAAATGCACATGGGCATCGACCATGCCCAATACACGGCCATCCTCTGTCGTGCCCTTGAACGTTTCACCTACCGCGTTGTTCTGCGCTTCAGGGAATGTAGCGCAGCTTTCGGCAGAAACAGTGAGCAAACGGAACTGCTGTGGCAGAGCTGAAGTAGCCGCACCTTGGCTCAACGCACCGTCGCTCGTGGTTTGAACGCGCTGGCCGGTTGCGGCGGCGGTGAGCGTGTAGATTTTGCCTGACAAGAGCGGGTCTACAAACGACCGATAGGCCGTAATTTCAGCCTCAGTGGGTTCGCGATTTGTGACCGGCGGCTTAACATAATTGGTGATGTCACCCAGTACGTTGACCGTGATGATATTTGCGTTTGTGGCTGCGGATAATGGGTTACTGGTTATCGGCGTATTCGCTGTGAGCAGGTTGCCTGACTTCGTCAACAGCAGGTAGTCACCGAGCGCCGTGGGCTTGAAGTAGAAAGCTTCCGCCCCTGAGATAGCGGTGGCCGATGCAGCAAACCCAGCGCCTGAGCTCGCAACAAAGCGCGAGTTACTCAGCGACTGCAAGACGACGCAACGGTTATTGAACTCGTAGCGGGTGCGTGCCTCCGTGCTGTCAACTTCAGGGCTTGGTGGTGGCGGGGGCGGATCACCGCCGCCCGGACCCACAATGACATCAGAGCTTGAAGAGCATGCAGAGAGCGCAAAGATAAGACTTAGAAAAATGGCTCGAAGCGCAAGTTGGCGGGGCATAACGACCTCTTATTTTTATTATTTGCTGATGTGACAGCTCTTGTTGTCGGTAGTTTAGCGCAGCCCCTCGTTGTCGGCCAGAATTTAATCACTCGCGCTTTGCTCATCCCCGCTTCGCCGCGCTACCATGCACTCCCATCGTGACTACTTGGCCACTTCTGCTGAGCCACCTGTTGAGCGCATGCGCCATGAATGATGACGTCAATCCAGACATTCCATCCGAACCCATTTCCCAGCCGAGTAAAACGCGAACCGCGCTCGATCACTCGATGCGCAATGCCGTACGCAGTGCGCGAGAGCTCGCCGAGCGTGCCAGCTCCGCTGCACGTGACGTCGCCGGCGCTGCCAGCGAAACGGCGAGGGAAATTGCCGGACTAGCCAACGAAACGGCCAAGAGTGTGACGGAAATAGCCAGCGAAACGGCACGCTCAGCTATTCAGATTGCCTCTGAAGGCGCGCAAGTCGTTGCCCAGCTCGCCGAAGATGGCGCCAAAGTCGCCGCACAAATCGCCGGGGATACCGCTAAGGCGGCCAGCCAGATTGCCAAAGAAGTCGCCCTGCAGATGGCGCAAGCCTACCTTCGAAAATCTACCCTCACGCTTGCCTTGCCTGAAAGCCTGCTGAATAAGCAAGTTCGGCAAATCGCCAAGCGCAACCCCAGTGTGGACCATGTTGCCGTTTATTGCGGCGATGACCGATTAACCGTGGCGGTTGATGGCCACCAAAATCGCTTGGTCTATACCGTTGAGCTCGAGTTCGATGTATTGGAATGCAAGATCTCTCGGGACGAACAGTACCTTCGCGTTCGACAGGTGGACGAGTCTCTTGATGCACAGTTTCGTCAGACGAATTTGGTCGCTAACTGGGCCACAAGACAAATCGCTAGAGGCAGCTTTTTTATGGCAAATCGGCTGCCCACGCGCTCGCCCATTAATCAAATGTTAGAAGATCTGCCAGGCTTTCGCCGCGAAGGCCCGCGTTTGTGGCGCATCGACCTGCAAAAATCCGACTTGATTGAGTTGCTGAATAACCGCGCCTGGATGGTCGACAAGCTGCTCAGCCTAAGTGACTTAAGCGTGTTGCCGGGTTTGACCACACTCAAGGACAGCCGCGACCTACTCATGCAATTGGTTAATCAATTTGAAATTCGCGATCTTCGGGTACGCCCCGGTCGCTTAGAGGTGCTGGTGGGTATCAACGCCGGTTGATACCCACTTTTCACTTACAGACCGCGTGCCGCCAACTTTTTCAAACCGGCTCGAATGGGCGCTTCTAACGCCTTCTTCACCACCCAGCCAGTGCCCGGCAGCGCCGAATCAAAGTCAATGGTGTAGTGTAAACGGCAGCCATTTTCGGCCGAGTAAAAGCGCATCACGCCGTAGTGATTCTTGACCGGCCAACCGCCTTTGCTAATGGTGTATTCAATCAGCTCATTGGTTTCGGCTTTCGTGACCGTTTCTTCTAAAACCACGCCCGGTGCAATCGTCATGCGACGAGTTGAGCCCACGCCATTAGCATGATCTTGACCATCTTTTACGCGCTTGATCTTGGCCGGAAAAATCGCGGACAGATTTTCATGAACTGCGAGAAAGCCATACAGCTTATCGACGGAAAATGGGAAGGAATGCAAAATTTCGATGTGTTGTCTGGCCATGTCACCCTCTTCTGAAAATAGTTATCGTCAGATTTGATCGATGATCGATGATGCCGGAGCAGCCCCCTTGAGGGCAAGCCCGCGTGTCACTTCAACAGATAGCGATCGAGGGCACGCAAACACTGCTCGCGCAGGGCTTCCTGCTCATTGGCCAGGTGATGTGCGGCGCCTGCCACCTCAACATAGCCTTCTACATAGAAGTGCTGACGCACATAATTAACGTTAAAGCGCCAATCAACGGTTTCGTCTTGATCGCCTTGCACCACACTTATTGGGTATCGACACGCGGGCATCCCCTGCATGAGGTCGTCCCAGCGAATCATACTGCCCAACCAGCCCATCGGGACTTGCCGATGCTGCAAGGGATCGTGGTGCCAGATAAAGTCTAGAAAGGCTTGATCGCTGGAACTACGTCGAAAGTGTCGGGGGACTGTGCTCCGGAAACGATGCAGCAATCGGTAGCCGAAGTTGATCTTTCGCCATTGCGCCGGTCGCACGAGAGGCGCCCATAGTTGCACACGCTCAAATGCCGGGCGCTTTCCTGCCTGCAAGGAGCTGAGCACGTGATGCTGCAAAATTGCACCACCGGTACTCTGCCCCACCGCTACCCAAGGGCCGGGCAACTCTGGCTTCAATGCCTGCAGAATGTCGTGCAAGACTTCCTGGTAGTGCACAAACTCTTCTATATCTCCCGATGCGCCATTCGACAGCCCATGACCCGGCAGGTCATAGGACGCCACGGCATAACCCCGCTCCAAGCCCCGCTGAATTAAGTGCGTGAACAGACCAACATGATCAAAGTAGCCATGCAGTACCAGCAAAGTGCCCTTCGCAGGTGTGCGCGGCAAGAACACCTGCGTGGCAATGTCGTAGCCGTAGGCCTCGAGCTTGCCCACAAAGTGGGTAGCTGCAGTCGCTTGCACCAGCCGATCTAAGCCGTAGTGAGCAGCATAGTCCTGCAAAACGCCGCGCAGCGGAGCTCGCACATTCAGATCTAATCGCGGTAACGCAGCGCGAGCCTTCTCTGGGCTAAATTTCATCGCCGTCGTCTACTTACTGCACCTGCTGACGCAACTCACCTCGAATATAGCGCTCGGTCATCGCATCCAACGACAATGCACGAATCTTGCTGGCCTGACCGGCACAGTTGAAGGCTTGGTAGCGATCAATGCAGACATCGCGCATGGCCACAATGGTGTCCTTGAAGAACTTGCGCGGGTCAAACTCGGCTGGATTCAACGCCATGTGGCGACGAATGGCGCCGGTCGAGGCCAAACGCAGGTCGGTGTCGATGTTGACCTTGCGCACGCCGTGCTTGATGGCTTCCACGATCTGCTCGACCGGCACGCCGTAAGTCTCTTTGATGTCGCCACCGTACTGGTTGATGATCGCCAGCCAGTCCTGCGGCACGCTCGACGAACCGTGCATGACGAGGTGCGTGTTCGGGATGCGCTGGTGGATTTCCTTGATGCGGTCGATGGCCAGGATATCGCCGGTGGGCGGACGCGTGAACTTGTAGGCGCCGTGCGAGGTGCCGATGGCAATCGCTAGGGCATCCACACCGGTATCCTGCACGAAGCGTGCAGCCTCTTCCGGATCGGTCAGCAGCTGCGAATGGTCGAGCACGCCTTCGGCGCCAACACCATCTTCTTCACCGGCCATGCCAGTTTCCAGCGAACCCAAGCAACCGATTTCGCCCTCCACCGAGACGCCACAGGCATGCGCCATCTCGACCACGCGGCGGGTGACGCTGACGTTGTACTCGTAGCTGGTCGGGGTCTTGCCGTCTTCACCCAGCGAGCCATCCATCATGACCGAGCTGAAACCAAGCTGGATGGAGCGCTGGCAGATCGCCGGCGAAGTACCGTGGTCCTGATGCATGACCACCGGAATCTGCGGGAACTCCTCGATGGCCGCTAGGATGAGGTGGCGCAGGAACGGCGCGCCAGCGTACTTGCGGGCACCGGCCGAGGCCTGCACGATCACCGGCGAATCGGTCTTCGCAGCTGCTTCCATGATCGCGCGCATCTGTTCGAGGTTATTGACGTTGAACGCCGGTACTCCGTACTGATGTTCAGCGGCGTGATCGAGCAATTGACGCAGGCTGATGAGAGCCATATGAGTTTCTCCTGAAAAATTATTTTTTAGCCGCTGCTTCGAGCGCGGCAACCGCCGGCAGCACCTTGCCCTCGACGAACTCAAGGAAAGCACCACCACCGGTGGAAATGTAGGACACGCGATCGGCAACGCCGTACTTGTCGATGGCCGCCAAGGTATCACCGCCGCCGGCAATCGAGAAGGCATCCGACTCAGCGATAGCCAGACTCAGAGCCTTGGTGCCTGCGCCGAAGGCATCGACTTCGAACACACCAACTGGGCCGTTCCAGAGGATGGTCTTGGCGGCTTTCAGCAGCTCGGCGAAGCGCGCAGCGGTCTCTGGACCGACATCGAGAATCATGTCATTGGGGCCAACATCAGCAACGGCCTTGACCACCGGCGTGGCGGCTTGCACGAAGGCAAAGAAGTCCTCAATCGGGCCGGTGACTTCCGCCACCACGACATCGGTAGGCAGTGGCACGCTGACCTTGGCGGCGATGGCACGCGCGGTATCAAGCAGGTCGTGTTCGCACAGCGACTTACCGACCGGGAACCCAGCGGCCGCTAGGAAAGTATTGGCGATGCCACCACCGACAATAAGCTGATCGCAGATCGACGATAACGAGGTAAGCACATCGAGCTTAGTGGACACTTTCGAGCCCGCCACGATGGCGGCCATCGGGCGTGCTGGTTTGTCCAGCGCCTTACCCAAGGCTTCCAGTTCGGCCGCCAGCAGCGGGCCGGCGGCAGCGACTTTGGCGAATTGAGCAACGCCGTGCGTTGAACCTTCTGCACGGTGGGCAGTACCAAAAGCATCCATCACAAAGACATCACAGAGCGCGGCATATTTCTGCGTCAGCTCGTCGAGGTTTTTCTTCTCGCCCTTGTTGAAGCGCACGTTCTCCAGCAGCACAACCTGACCCGGCTCGACTGCAACGCCATCAAGATAATCGGCGATCAGCGGCACGGTCTGGCCGAGCTTGGCGGAGAGCCACTCAGCGACTGGCTTCAGCGAATTCTCTTCGCTGTATTCGCCTTCGACAGGACGACCCAGGTGCGAGCAGACCAGCACGGCCGCGCCCTTCTCCAGCGCCAGCTTGATGGTCGGCAGTGAGGCCACGAGGCGGGCATCGGAACGGATCACGCCGTTCTTGACCGGCACGTTCAGGTCTTCGCGGATCAGCACGCGCTGGTTGCGCAGGTCGAGGTCGGTCATTTTCAGGACGGTCATTTTCTTAGCTTCCTATCTTGCAATAAACAGGCTCTGCCTCTGGAGCGGAGGGGATACAGTGTGCGGAAGACGCATAAACCCCTCCATGGGGCTCTTCTCGGCATCCATGCCTCGCACGCTTCCACACCCTGCACCCCCTCCGCTCCAGAGACAGCATCAATTCTCTTTTGACAGTCGGTGGCAGAACCAACGACCGTCTCTCATCCGGTTCGGCGCGGCACTGAACGCGTGTGGTGGCTGCGTGGCCCCGCACTGGCGGGAAACGTCCGAGGCATGGATGCCGAGGAGAGCCCCATGGACGGGTTTATGCGTTTTCCCGTCAGTGCGGGGCCACGCAGCCACCACATGCTTTACAGCGCACTACCGCAAAACAGCCAATGCAGCACACAAATCGAGCAGCCGATTCGCATATCCCCACTCATTGTCGTACCACGCAAACACTTTCACTTGGCTGCCGACCACTTCAGTCTGCGTCAAATCCAGAATCAGCGACTCGGTACGATGATTGAAGTCTGCCGACACCAGCGGCTCATCGTTTATGGCCATCCAGCCTGCGCCATGAAGGGCCGCGTATTGACGCAAACCGTCATGCAATAAATCCACGCTCAGTGGGCGACTCATCTGCACGGTTAAATCAATGGCGGCAACATTCACGGTCGGCACGCGCAGCGAGTAGCCGCCTAACTTGTCGGCCAGCTCTGGAAAAATTTTTCGAGCCACGCCCAGTGCGCTGGAGGTGGTCGGAATCATGTTCTGTGCGCCGGCGCGGCCACGACGGGGGTCGCGATGAACATGATCCAAGAGGACTTGATCCGAGGTGTAGGCGTGTATTTCGGTCATCAGCGCCGACTCGATGCCGGTCATCTGCTCGAACGCCTGCAGCAGCGGGCAGAGTGCGTGCGAGGTGCAGCTGGCCGCGGAAATGACGCGGTGCTCGGGGCGCAAATCGGCTTCGTTGACGCCATGCACGATGATGGCATCAGCGCTGTCGAACGGTGCAGCGCCGATGATGACGCGCCCCGCTCCGGCTTCAAGGTGGCGCGCTGCCTGAGCATGGGCGCGAAAATGACCGGTGCACTCCAAGACCACATCCACCGCAAGGTGACGCCAGGGCAGCTTCTCGGGGTGCGGCTCGTTATAGAACGCGATGCGCTGGCTGCCGACACGTAGGATGCGATCCTCGAGAACAACATCGCCGGGAAAACGGCCGTGTGTGGTGTCGTAACGCAGCAAATGCAGCAGCGCTTCCGGCTCGCCGAGGTCGTTAATTGCCACAATTTGCAGCGGCTGACGCTCACCCGCTTCAATCAGCGCGCGCAGCACATGGCGGCCGATTCGACCGAAGCCATTGATGGCAACGCGCAAGGTCATGTCCGGCCGCTCGCCGTTAACGTCCCGCTCAGGCCAAGCCTTTGGCGGCAGCAACCACGGCATATGCGGTGATGCCGAAGTGCTTGTACAAGTCGCCCGCCGGAGCCGATTCGCCGTAAGTGGTCATGCCAATAACCGCGCCATCGAGACCGGTGAAGCGGTACCAATAGTCACTGATCGAGGCTTCAACGGCGACTCGCTTGCGCACCGCCATCGGTAACACTTGCTCGCGATAGGCCGCATCTTGCTTGAGGAAAATATCCGGCGAGGGCATGGACACCACGCGAACACCCAGACCCTCTGCAGAGAGCTGATCGGCAGCGGCCTGCGCGACAGACACTTCCGAGCCGGAGCTAATTAAAATGATGTCAATCTGAGCGGCATCGCGCAGCACATAGCCGCCACGGGCGATATCCGCAATCTGCTGCGCCGTGCGGGTCTGGTGCGGCAGGTTTTGGCGCGAGAATACCAGCGCGGTCGGGCCCTCTTTTCGCAGCAACGCTTCACGCCATGCCACTGCCGACTCAACGGTATCAGCTGGACGCCACGATGCCAGGTTAGGCGTCTGACGCAAGCTGGCCAGCTGCTCGACCGGCTGGTGCGTTGGCCCGTCCTCACCGAGACCGATGGAGTCGTGGGTATAGACATGGATCGCGCGCTGCTTCATTAGTGCAGCCATACGCAGGGCGTTACGGGCATATTCCATGAACATCAAGAAGGTCGCGCCATAGGGCACAAAGCCGCCGTGCAAAGCAACACCGTTCATGATGGCGCTCATGCCGAATTCGCGCACGCCGTAGTAAACGTAGTTACCGTCGGCGTGGTCTTGCACACCCTTGCAACCCTTCCACAGCGTCAGGTTGGAGCCGGCGAGGTCAGCGGAACCGCCCAGCAGCTCCGGCAACAGCGGCCCAAAGGCATTCAGCGTGTTCTGTGAGGCTTTACGCGAGGCGATGGTCTCGGCCTTTGCGTCGCAAGCAGCGATCCACTCATTGGCCTTGGCAGTGAAATCAGCAGGCAGATCGCCCGCGAGGCGGCGCTTCAGTTCAGCAGCCAGTGCAGGGTGAGCTTTCGCGTAGGACGACCACAGGCCATCCCAGTTTTGCTCCAAGGCATCGCCTTTCGCGCGGCCATCCCAGGCATCGTAAATCTCTTGCGGCACGTCAAATGGCGCGTGCGTCCAGCCCAGCGCTTCACGTGTCAGTGCAATTTCGGCATCACCCAACGGTGCACCGTGGCAATCTTCTTTGCCCTGCTTGTTCGGCGAGCCAGCACCAATCACGGTCTTGCAGATAATCAAGGTGGGGCGTGCGCTGTCAGCCTGAGCTTCCAGCGTGGCGGTGCGGATGGCGTCGCTGTCGTGACCGTCGATAGGACCGATCACCTGCCAGCCATAGGACTGGAAGCGCTGCACGGTGTCATCGGTAAACCAGCCCTCCACTTCGCCATCAATCGAAATGCCATTGTCGTCGTAATAGGCAATGAGCTTACCCAGACCCAAGGTGCCCGCCAGCGAGCAGACCTCGTGCGAGATGCCTTCCATCAGGCAGCCGTCACCGAGGAAGCAGTAGGTGTAGTGGTCGACCACCGGGAAGCCGTCGCGGTTGAACTGCGCCGCCAGCGTCTTCTCGGCCAGCGCCATACCGATGGCATTGGCGATGCCCTGGCCGAGCGGGCCGGTGGTGGTTTCGATGCCGGGGGCATAACCGAACTCGGGGTGGCCTGGCGTACGGCTGTGGAGCTGACGGAACTGCTTGAGGTCATCGATGCCGAGGTCGTAGCCGGTTAGGTGCAGTAGTGCGTATTGCAGCATCGAACCGTGACCATTGGAGAGCACAAAACGGTCCCGGTTCACCCAATTCGGGTTGCTCGGGTTAAAACGCATGAACTGACGCCACAGAACTTCAGCGATATCGGCCATGCCCATGGGCGCGCCGGGGTGACCGGAGTTGGCCTTCTTCACGGCATCCATGGCAAGGGCGCGGATGGCATTGGCGTAATGGCGTTGATTCAGCGGCAGCGCGGGCATGCAGTGGCTCCAGTCGGCTCATGCGCAAACCGTTAGGACACGGTTTGCACGAAAGGGGCAATTTTCACCGATTACAGGGGTCGGGGGCAAACGACTTGAGTGGAAAACTCCATCAACAGTTTTCTATATTTATATATTTTGATATTTAAATTCGCTGCAGCTACACTCTCGCCCCATGAGCGAATCCGACATCAGCACTGAAAAGTCTCCACTCGACCACCTGGCCAATTTGGCCTGGGCGGCCGGTGATCGCCTGCGCCTGGGCGTGCTGCGCGTTTTAGCCCGCGACGCCTTTGGTGTATTGGAGCTCTGTCAGCTCTTCGACATCAAGCAACCGTCGATGAGTCATCACCTGAAAATCTTGTCGGAAGCCGGTTTGGTGGTGCATCGGCGAGAAGGCACCAACTTGTATTACCGACGAGCGCCAGCACCATCCGCCCTCGTAGCCGAGTTGTTTTGCGCCCTTGACGCGACCACCACCGACACATTGACCAGTCAGCGCTTAGAGGCTGTGCAAGCCACTCGCGCCGAGGCCAGTCGGCGCTTCTTCGCGCAGTTCGGCAACGAATACCGTGAGCATCAGGATTTAATCGCGCGACTGAGTGACTACGGCCCTCGCGTGGTGGAGCGCACGGCCGCCCACGCCAGTGATGCCATTGTGTTGGAAATCGGGCCCGGCGGCGGCGAGTTGCTACCCGAGTTTGCGTCTATCGCAAAAGAAGTGATTGCCTTAGATGTCAGTGCCGAAATGCTGACGCAAGCCAAAGCGCGAGCGCGCCAACAGCAGGTGAGTAACATTCGCTTTGTGCATGGCGACACGGCCAGCGCCTTACTGCTGAACCTCCCGCCCGCAAACGCCATTGTGATGAATATGGTGCTGCACCATATCGCTAAACCCGCCGACATTTTTCATCACGTCGCGGCGTTACTCGCTCCGGGCGGATGCTTTTTGCTGACCGAGCTTTGTGAGCACAGCCAGGGCGAAAAAGCCCGCGAAGTCTGCGGTGATGTGTGGCCCGGCTTCCACCCGGACACGCTGACGGCCTGGGCCGCTGACGCCGGCCTCGTCCCCAGTCACGAAGAATATCAAGCGCAGCGCAACGGCTTCCGTTTGCAGCTGCGCGAATTTACCCAACCGGTCAGCGCCACGACCGTAAACCCCATTGCATTGACCTGAGCAGGAACCCCGCATGAGCGAATACAGCATCTTCACCTCGGAGTCCGTTTCCGAAGGCCACCCAGACAAAATGGCGGACCAGATTTCCGACGCCATTCTCGACGCCATCATCGTGCAAGACCCATATGCCCGCGTCGCCTGCGAAACGTTGGTGAAGACGGGCGTTGCGATGGTCGCCGGTGAAATCACCACGACCGCCGTCGTCGATTACGAGAGCATCATCCGTAAAGTCATCCTCGACATTGGCTACGACTCTTCCGACGTGTGTTTTGACGGCAAGACCTGTGGCGTGTTGAATTTGCTCGGCCAACAGTCGCCCGACATCAATCAAGGCGTGGACCGCGCTAAGCCGGAAGATCAAGGTGCGGGCGACCAAGGCCTGATGTTTGGCTATGCCAGCAATGAAACCGAACTGTTGATGCCAGCACCGATTCTGTACTCGCACCGCCTCGTTGAGCGTCAGGCCGAAGCCCGCAAGTCCGGCGAACTTGCCTTCCTGCGCCCCGATGCCAAATCGCAGGTCACCTTCCGTTATGCCGATGGCAAGCCCGTCGCCGTTGAAGCCGTGGTGCTTTCCACCCAACATTCGCCGGACGTGAGCGATGCCACACTGCGCGAAGGCGTGATGGAGCTGATCATCAAGCAAGTGCTGCCAGCCGAGTGGCTGAACAAGGACACCAAATTCTTCATTAACCCGACTGGCCGCTTTGAGATTGGTGGTCCGATGGGCGATTGCGGCCTGACGGGCCGCAAGATCATCGTAGACAGCTACGGTGGCATGGCCCGTCACGGCGGCGGCGCGTTCTCCGGAAAGGATCCGTCCAAGGTTGACCGTTCGGCTGCATACGCAGGCCGCTATGTAGCGAAGAACATCGTCGCTGCTGGCCTTGCTGACCGCTGCGAAATCCAGGTGTCGTATGCCATTGGCGTGGCCGAGCCGACCTCAGTGTCGATCAACACCTTCGGCACCGGCAAGGTCAGCGATGATCGCATTGTGCAATTAGTGCGTGAGCACTTCGAGTTGCGTCCGTATGGCCTAACCCGCCAGCTCGACCTGTTGCACCCCATTTATGGGCCAACAGCCTCGTATGGCCACTTTGGTCGTAACCCCTTCGAGCGCACCTACGACTACACCGTGCTGGAAGCGGGCCGTAAAGTCGCCAAGTCGCACACGGCAACTGCGTTCACCTGGGAGCGCACCGACAAGGCCGACGCCCTTCGTGCGGCAGCGGGCCTCTAAGCGCCCACTCTCTCCAACGGGCCGCCCTCACCAGCCCCGTTAACATCAGCCGCGCTGCGCTTCTGCACAGCGCGGCTTTTTCATGGTCAAGGCTTGCGTATTGCGACGTTCTCCGCAAAGCTCGGCTCATGCATCCTGCCCCCAGAAGCAGCGAGCGAACAAGAGCGAGGGAGTCTTATGCGTCGATCCGGACGCCGTTACCGCAGTGGCCGTGCCGCTGAGCATTACGATGTGATTGTGATTGGTTCCGGTATTGGCGGGCTGAGCTTGGCCGCGCTGATGAGCAAGCTCGGCAAGCGGGTCTGCGTTCTTGAACAACACTACACCGCCGGCGGCTTCACCCACAGTTATGAACGCGAAGGCTTTGAGTGGGACGTGGGCGTGCACTACATCGGTGAAGTGCACAAACCGCACAGCACACTACGCCGACTCTTTGATGTAATTAGCGATGGCGCGCTGAAATGGGCGCCCATGGACCCCGTCTATGACCGCATCATCATTGGCGATCGCCTTGTTGACTTCGTGGCGGGCCGTGGCGCGCTGGCCGACAATCTCATCGCCCAGTTTCCAGCCGAAGAGGCAGCAATTCGCCGCTACATCGAGCTCATTGATGAAGCCGCCCGCTCCGCCCAAAAGTTCTTTGCCGGGCAAGCGATGCCGCGCTGGTTAGGCCGAACCTATCATGCCGCGCGCCCCCTGCTGGTGCCGAAAAACTGCTTCCGCAGTGTCCGAGAGGTCTTGGAAGAACTCACCCAAGATCAGGAATTAATTGGCGTGCTCACCGGTCAATGGGGTGACTACGGCATGGTCCCTCGCGATGCCTCCTTTCTCATGCACGCCACCGTGGTGAAACATTATTTTGGCGGCGGCAGCTATCCCGTGGGTGGCTCTTGGATGATTCCAGACACCATCGTGCCGGTGATTCGCGCAGGCGGAGGCGAAGTCTTCACTTACGCCAAGGTTGAAGAGATTGTGATTGAGAAGGGTCGCGCTTGCGGTGTGCGCATGGCCAATGGTGACATTCTGCGCGCAGATCAGGTGGTGAGTGCAGCCGGTGCGCGTGTGACGTATGAGCAGTTATTGCCCGAGGCACTGCGTGAATCGCTGGGTTACCCGGCCAAGCTCAAGCAGGTGAAAACCTCAGGCGCACACCTGTGCATTTATGCCGGCTTCAAAGGCACTGCAGCGGAATTAGGGCTACCCAAAACCAACCTGTGGATTTACCCCAACGCACATCATGAGGCCAATGTTGAGGCCTTTCAGGCTGATGTGAACGCGCCCTTCCCCATGCTCTATGTCTCGTTCCCGTCAGCAAAAGACCCCGAGTGGGACAGCAATTACCCCGGCAAGAGCACCGTGGAGGTGCTGACCATGGCCCCATGGGAATGGTTCGAGAAATGGCAGGATACGACTTGGGGTCAACGCGGCGAAGACTACGACACCTTCAAGGCTAATCTGCAGCAGCGCTTGCTCGAGGCTCTCTTCAAAGAATTGCCGCAGCTGCGTGAGGCACTGGTCTATGCTGAGCTATCAACGCCGCTCTCTACCGCATGGTTTGGTAACTATCCGCAAGGTGAAATTTATGGGCTAGATCATGACGTGGCGCGATTCCGACAAACGTGGCTGCACCCCATCACGCCTATTCCAGGCTTGGCACTCACGGGGCAAGATGTGGTGACCGCAGGCGTGGGCGGTGCGCTCATGGCAGGCATGCTTACGACCTGCGCGCTCATGGGCCGCAAGGCTAATTCCGTCATGGACCTTTTGAAGAACTGGCAACCGACACAACAGGAGGCATCGACATGACCCATGCCACGGAAGACTTTCGTCAGCGGTATCGGGCGGGTATCAGCCCACGCTATTCCGGGCCGCTCCACGCGACCTGGGTAGCGAGCATTGGCATCGCCGTGATGATTTATGCTGCCAGTCAATTAGCTCAGGTATCTGCAGCAGAGTGGTTGGTTCTGTTGTTCACGCTGCTCTTAGGCAACGTCGGCGAGTACAGTATTCACAAAAAACTCGGGCACCAGAAATGGCCGCCCGCTAAGCTTTTTTACCAACGTCACACCGGTGACCATCACAGCTTTTTCACCGAAAACAACATGCTCTGGAGCACCTCACGCGATTGGCGCGTGGTGCTCTTTCCTGGCTGGCTAATTTTGGTGGTCATTACGCTTATTGGTCTGCCCGGCTATTTCGCCCTGGGCTCGCTAGTCAGTGCCAACGCCGGCGCACTCTGGCTAACCGGCATCGTGGGCACGTATTTGCTCTACGAGTTGGTGCATTTCAGCGACCACTTACCGGATGGCCACTGGCTGCATCGCCTCGTGCCGGGCTTAAGTACCATGGCGGCACTGCATCGCATCCATCATGACCGCCGCCACATGACTGAAGTGAACTTCAACCTCACCTTCCCTCTGACCGATTGGGTCATGGGCACGCTCAAACACCCTGAGCGCACCCCAGCAAAGTAAGCGCCACTTAGATCGTTAATGGCGCGGCAGCTTTGAAGAGTTTTGCCGCGCCCTGACGCACTTCCCAAGAAGCCGCCACGGTTGCCGTTGTGTCAGCCTTGCTGCGGTCCGCAATAAACCAATAGTCCATTTGCGTGCGCTCTCGACCAAACTCAACAACGGCGAAGCCATTCGAAAAGCCTTCGTGGTATTTCACCCAGGGATTTGCCAACGTCAGATTCAGCTCGAAAACGGGATTGATCAGCGAGCTCAGCGGGCCAATGCCAACGCCTTCTAAGGTTTCTGACAACCCAGGCGAGGTCACCGAGGGGCAAATAAATTCCACGGCCACCGAGTTGCCATTCAATAGGTAATCACCGGGATGGATAGGTACTTCGGCGGCAAACGATTCGTGGTAATCGCCGGTCAGCACCACCACGTTTTTGGCTTCGGCCATCACCGCCATCATTTCTTGCTGTTCGGCGCGGTAGCCATTCCAATCTTCAACGGTCAGGGTCGCGGGTAAAGGCGGCAGAGTGCCGTCTAAGGGATCCAGTAGTTGCTCAAGCACATTGGGCAACGCGGCGCCCACCACGAAGGGATAGAACGGCACTTGGTTGCTCAGGACTTTCCAGCGCGCGGTACTGGCGGCCAGACTGGCTTTAAGCCACGACTTTTGCTCGGCGCCGAGCATCGTGCGCGTGGGGCTATCCACGGCGGGGTCCACGGAACCATAGCCAACAATGGCATTGGTCGGTTGTTGGTCGCGATACAGGCGCGTATCGATCGCCCAAAGATCCACTAAGTCACCGAATTGCATGCGTCGCCATGCCCGCAGCGGATCGGTTGCTGAGAACTGACGCAACGGCAACCACTCCCGCCACGCTTGCAGACCCGCCGCTAGACGATCAATAAAGGCGCCTTCACTGTCATCGTGATTTTCAGCGCCTTCACGCCACCAGTCATTGGCAATCTCGTGATCGTCATAAATGGTGATGAAGGGGTGGCGAGCATGCAGTTTCTGCAAGTCAGGATCGCTGCGGTATTGGCCATAACGCGTGCGGTAATCACTGAGCGTGGTGATCTCTTTTGGCGGATTATGGACACGCCCAAAGCCCGCCCCCGGCGTCGCGACCGGACCATAGCTGGTGCCAAACTCGTAGATGTAATCGCCCATATGCAACACGGCTTCAATGTCATTGCGCGCGGCTAAATGACGGTAGGCCGCAAAAAATCCAAACTCATATTCAGCGCAGGTGACCATGCCGAAACGCAAGGCCGCAGGCTTCGCATTAAGCGCCGGCGCGGTTTTGGTTCTCCCCGTGGGCGACACGCCATCCTGCGTGGCAAAGCGATACCAATAAGAGGTGCTGGCCTGCAGGCCAGTGACATCAATATGCAGGGTGTGATCCCGCGCTGCCGATGACATGACCTTTCCCGACTGCACAATCGTTTTGAAGTCGGCGTCTCGTGAGACTTCCCAAAACACTTCGGTCGGCGCGCCTTTGTTCGAGCCGGGCAAGGCATCATCGCTCGGGGTCACACGCGTCCAAATCACCACCGCCTCAGGCAGCGGCTCACCGGAGGCCACGCCATGACGAAAGCGTCGCGCTGAGTCACCGGTGGCGGTAATCGACGAGGCGCCCCCTTTCGTGTCCGTATTGCTTTCGGAAGTACCACAGGCCGTGGCAACAACCGTGACCGCAGACGCACCCATGAGGCTTAACAGCTGACGGCGCGATAAATGGGGATGGTACATATCAATAGCCTCTCTCATTAAAACGTTGGCATGCGGAACATGAGTTCCACATTGCGATCACTGGGCTTGCCCTGACGGGTTGCCTCCGCACTGCACACCACATTCAAACCGGCATCGGTGCTGAGCGCCTGCAGGCTATTCGGATCCAACACATAGAACTGGCAGCGATCATCGGCCTCTGCCAGCTTGCGTGATTTTTCATAGCGATGAGTTAATACAGGGCCACGCAAGGTGCCGGTGCCATTGCCGTTATCGAACACTTCAATAAGCCGCTGCTCTTGCGGGAAATCGATGAGCGAGGCGGTTTCAATTTGCCAAAAGCCACGACAGTACGACCGCCCATCACTCGCCTTACCGGTTTGACGGCAACTCACGGGTGTCGTGACCACGCCATTGCTGCCGGCAAGACCGTCCGCCGATGGCTTGACTTCAAAGGCGCGTACGCGATGCAGGTGGGTATGCCCGGCAACCCAAGCCAATACGTTAGGAAAACTGGCGAGCTCGGCATTGACTTGCGCGGCTGTGACATCGGTCGGTACCGCTTGAGCGAACAGACCAAACTCAGCAAACGTCAGATCAGGGTGATGGGAAAACACCATGACCAGTTGCTTCGCCGCCCATGCCTGCTTCAGCTGTGCCTGTAGCCACGCAAATTGCGCTGCATCCACCGTGCCATCAGAGAGCGCCAATGGGTTACGCACCAAGTCCGTTGGCAGGCGCGGGTCGGTGCCATCGATGATGGTGTTGAGCACAATCATGCGGAACTTTCCGGCTCCGGCATTGAATGCGTAATAGCCGTCGTTGCGAGGGTCTGCGTCATTGCGGCGCGTGGCATCGGCTAAGTTAAAGCCATGACCTTTGGGCTGACTGCGCGTTTCGAAAAATTCATTAATGAACTCACGCTGATTCATGTGGTGGCGACCCGAGGTCAGGAACGACAACTCATTTATGCCAGCACCCACAGCCGCGGTACCCCGCAAGTAGCCATCGTGATTACCAAAGGCGATATACCAAGGTGTTTTTAGGGCTTGATTCAGGCAGTCCTTTTCACCTTCGTTGCAACGCAGTTCAGCGGGCAACCCCGGTGAGCGGGTCAGCGTTTGACGTGAAGGGTCCAAGCTACCATCAGCGGCCCGACCCATTTGCGCGGCAAATTGATTCAGCATTTGGCGAACGGTACGCGTGAGCGTGAATTGGAAGCTAGGGTCATTCACATTGGGATCTTCGCTTTGACTGTCGGGTACACCGCGCCCCGTAAATCGCGTACACGTCTGATCAATCACCGCTGTGGGTGCGCCCGCTGGTAGCCCAGCAACACAGTTTTTTTCGAAGGCACTGAGTTGGTCGAAGGTGCCATCTAAGTTATCTATGAAGCGGCGCGCCTCGGCCACGGTAGTCAAGTCTGCGCTATCGCCAGTCACGATCATGAACTCGGCGGGATAGCGCTTGAGGCAATCATTGGTTAGGCCAATCAGGTTATTCAACACCTCATCGGAATACTCTTCTTGCAGTCGCTGAGCCGACTCAAAAATCGGGTAGATGGGGTCCGTGAAAGCCGCCCCATTAATGGTCTGCCCCTCGTCATCGAGAATATGGTCGTCGGTGTAATGCAAGAAGCGCAGCATGAGATTGGCATTGTTGCTGCGCGAGCCCGCTGCCAATTCCTGGCGCGTGACAAAGGCATCGCGGCTGAAGAACTCACAGGCGGCAGGTGAGCGCGCATTCGCGGCGACATTTCCCGCCGGCGACTTCGATGAAGTTTCGCGATCAAAGCCACAACTGGCGACCATTGCGGTGATAACAAAGAACAAGGCCGCTAATGCAAGTTGGCGCATAATTTGCCTCAGTTTTATTTTTATAGTTGTGGCCCGTAGGCGCTTTTATTTGAGCGAAGTTTAGCCAGATTTCATCTTTTATGACAGCCACGTGACACCACAAGGAGCGCTTATGCACCCCATCGCGACGACCATCGGCTTACTGCTGTTATCGAACGTATTTATGCTGTTTGCGTGGTATGCGCACTTACGCACACTCCCCACAAAGCCGCTGTGGATCGCCATCGCCTTCAGCTGGGGCATCGCGTTATTTGAATACATGCTCATGGTACCGGCCAATCGTATTGGCCATACCGTGCTCACAGTCAGTCAACTGAAAATCTTGCAAGAAGCCATCACCCTGCTACTTTTTGTACCTTTCGTGGTGATTTTTATGAAAGAGCCCTTAAGGCTCGATTTTCTCTGGGCTGGGCTTTGTTTAATGGCGGCCGTGTATTTTATTTTCCGCACCTAGCAGCAGGGTCGAAACCCCACTGCCTCGATGGGTTACATGCGGAAGATTAAACCGGCTTGCAGAATGGGGAGTACTTGATACTTCTTCAGCTCATCTTCGATCTTGCGCTCTTCATCGCGCTCTAGGCCGAAGCAGGTGTCATTCGGGGTTCCAGAGTTACATTGAATATCCACGGTGACATTTGGTTTTCCTGCATACATCCCACCAACACTTAAATGATAGCCCAAGCCAGGCTTAGTCCAGTCCGACTCAAAGCCCAGAGTCAATGCGGGTGCGACGCTCTGTGCGAAGCCACCTTTGACTTTAACCCGACTTACCTGAGGGTTTTGTGGGTCAGTGTAATCATCTGCAGTTAATGCAAAATCTGTTTGTTGATTAATAGCTCCGAGAGAAACTTTAAAGTGACCACCAAAGGGTGCCCAATTCAAAAAGACTTGGGGGTTTTTCAAGTTCAGGTCACCGCTATAAGTAGCGTCGTCAGTTTTGACATCCTTAATCGAGTAATTGAGCCCGGTATAACCCGCCGACAGAGCCAAATAAGGCGTGAATCCCCATTGCACCGTGGCGCCAACACCGGCCAGGCCGGCCTGGGGAATAATCGCAAACGTATCGGCATGCGCTGCCATCGATAGACCTGCTAAGACACTGGCAATCACTAAACGTTGCATGATGTTCCCTCAAAAGTAGACTGGCCTAAAAACTATCACAGCGCTAACGCCAAACCTAGGATTAGCGTACAAAACCTGCACAATAAATAGAATATCGAAATATTTGGATATTAGGCTGAGCCTCGCTATACTGCGCGCTTGTCCGGCGATTGAGGGGCGCTGCAGCAATCTTTTTCTCCCGGAAAACATTGTCAGGCTCAATCGCAATTATCTTCAACGGCGCCCGTTCACCCCGGAGAGTCTCCCGATGAACGCTCAAGTTAACCTGCAAACCTTCACCGACTTTAAAGTTCGTGACATTAGCCTGGCCAATTATGGCCGCAAAGAAATCATTCTGGCTGAAGCCGAAATGCCTGCCCTGATGGGCTTACGCGCTCGCTACGCACCGACTCAACCGCTCAAGGGCGCGAAGATCATCGGGTGCATTCACATGACCATCCAAACCGCCGTGCTGATCGAAACACTGGTCGCGCTCGGTGCCGAAGTGCGTTGGTCGTCGTGCAATATTTTCTCCACGCAAGATCATGCTGCCGCCGCTATTGCTGCCGCCGGTGTGCCGGTGTTCGCCTGGAAGGGTCAGACCGAAGAAGAGTTCTGGTGGTGCATTGAGCAGACCGTGCTCAGCGAAGGCAAGCCGTGGGCGGCCAATATGATTCTCGATGACGGCGGTGATGTGACCGGCCTCATCCACCAGAAATACCCACAGATGCTGGAGACGATCCACGGCATCACCGAAGAGACCACGACCGGCGTGATGCGCCTGATCGAGATGGCCGCCAAGGGCGAACTCAAGGTGCCGGCGATCAACGTCAACGATTCGGTCACCAAGTCGAAGAACGACAACAAGTTCGGCTGCCGTCACTCGCTCAACGACGCCATCAAGCGCGGCACCGACATGCTGCTGATGGGCCGTCGCGCCCTGGTCATCGGCTACGGCGACGTGGGCAAGGGCTCGGCCGCCTCGCTGCGTCAGGAAGGCATGATCGTACGCGTGACCGAGATCGACCCGATCTGCGCCATGCAGGCCTGCATGGACGGCTATGAAGTCGTGTCGGCCTACAAGAACGGCATCGTCACCGGCCGCGCCGAAGACGTGGATGCCCGCCTGCTCGGCGAGACCGACCTGATCGTGACCACCACCGGCAACGACAAGGTCTGCGACAGCGCCATGCTGGGCGCGCTGAAGAACGGCGCCGTGGTCTGCAACATCGGCCACTTCGACACCGAGATCGATACCGCCTTCATGCGCAAAAACTGGGTTTGGGAAGAAATCAAGCCACAGGTTCACAAGGTCTATCGCACGGCTCCCGGCGCAGAAGCCAGCCCAACCGATCCCAACTATCTGATTCTGCTCTCGGAAGGCCGCCTGGTGAACCTCGGCAACGCCACTGGCCACCCATCGCGCATCATGGATGGCTCGTTCGCGAACCAAGTACTGGCGCAAATCCATCTCTATGGCGAGCGTTTTGCTGATCTGCCAGCCGAGCAGAAGCCAGGCAAGATTCGTGTAGAAGTGCTGCCGAAGAAGCTGGACGAAGAAGTGGCTGCGGCCATGGTCGCCGGCTTCGGTGGCGTCATGACCAAGCTCACCAGCGCTCAGGCCGAGTATATCGGCGTGCCTGTGGATGGTCCGTTCAAGCCAGAGTCCTACAAGTACTAATATGAGCCATTTCAGCATTGAATTTTTCCCGGCTAAGACCGATGTCGGCGCCGAGAAGCTGCGTGAAGTTGCGCGGCGCCTTGGCACCTTAGGCCCCGAATTTTTTTCGGTGACCTATGGTGCCGGTGGCTCCACGCGTGATCGCACGCTGGGTACGGTCAAGGATGTGCTGGCGCTGGGATACGATGTGGCCCCGCACCTGTCTTGCATTGGTGACAGCAAAGAAGAGGTCGGCGATTTGCTCGATCTCTATCACTCGCTGGGCGTGAAGCGCATCGTGGCACTGCGCGGCGACCTTCCCTCGGGCATGGGTCGTGGCTTAGGCGAGCTGCCATTCGCGGCAGATTTGGTGCGCTTTATTCGCGAGCGGCATGGCGATCACTTCAAAATTGAAGTGGCGGCCTACCCCGAGTCGCATCCGCAATCGCCCGATTTGGCCAGCGAAGTGAAACACTTTGCGGCCAAGGCGAATGCGGGAGCCAACAGCGCCATCACCCAGTACTTTTTCAATGCGGATTGCTACTTCCACTTTGTCGAGCGCGTGCGTGCGGCGGGCTGCGATATTCCGGTGATTCCCGGCATCATGCCAATCACCAATTTCGCCAACCTCGTGCGCTTCTCGGATGCCTGTGGCGCCGAGATTCCGCGCTGGATCCGCAAGCAAGTTGCCAGCTTTGGTGATGACAGCGTCAGCATCCAGCAATTCGGTGAAGAAGTGATTACTCGTCTGTGCCGCCAGCTGCTCGATGGCGGTGCACCGGGTCTGCACTTCTACAGCATGAACCTGGCCGAGCCGACGCAGACTTTGTGGAAAAACTTAGGACTAGCAGAAGTTCGATAAGCACGGACGCTTGTACCGCAAAGGCAGGTCTGCTAATTGAGCAGGCCTGCCTTTTGTTTTTTCGGACTTGCTTATGTGTCGCCTGCTTTTCTTCATCAGCGTCTTTGGCTTGTTGGCCGCCTGCCAAACTGCGCCGACCAAGCCAGTACAACCGTTCTTCGTGGCGGGCTTAGACAGCGCCAAACTTCAAAAGCACGGCGGCTTTCGTCTCGATCAACCCGTACGCTACCCTGCTCAGACGCGTTACGCTTCACTGGCCAGCCGCGCACCGCAGTACGGCTTGATGGCCAATCCTGACCCGAATCAGCCCGCTTTTGCCGTACAAGCTTTAGATAAATTATTTAACGTTAACCAATACGTTAACGCCGAATTCCTCCGTCAGCTGCAGGTGAATGCCCCTGCACTGGCCGCACAGAAAACCGCATCCGCCCAAGTCGCCTGGCGCTTTGATGTTCGGCGCGTGGCCATCTTTGGCAAAGACATCGCCAATACACGCTGCGAAGCCATGTGGTTCATGCGTGCCGATCTCATTGATAACGCTGGAAAGCTCGTCTGGAGCAGCGGTTACGCGAACAGCCGTCTGAGCGATAAGGTTGCCTATAGTTGCGCCCGCATCGGTAGCGATCCGGCGTATGCCGCACAGGTAGTCCAAGCCGCCCTAAACGGCGCCGTGACCGACATCATCAGCAAAGTGGTGAGCGCACCATGACTCAGTTCCCTTGGCTCGGCTTAGCCTTAGCCCTTTCGGTGGCCACCGTTCATGCCGCCCCATCTACCGCTTCATCTGCCGCTCACGCTCAAGCCTTAGCAGCGATAGCGCAGCGGCAAGCCACGCCCGAAGCCGCAACCGGTCGCTATCCGCTGAGTGTCGCCAGCGGTAAACAAGCCATGGTGGTCACGGCTCACCCACTGGCCACCGCAGCAGCCTTGTCTATGCTGCGAGCCGGTGGATCAGCCGCAGATGCCGCCGTAGCCGCGCAAGCCGTACTGGGTCTCGTGGAGCCTCAGTCTTCCGGCTTTGGCGGCGGCAGCTTTTTGCTGCATGCTCATCACGGCGAGGTCACTGCAATTGATGGCCGCGAATCCGCACCTGCTGCAGCCACGGTGAATCGATTTTTACAGGCCGATCAACAGCCCATGCAATTCAATGAGGCCTTAACTGATGCCCGCGCCGTGGGCATTCCCGGTACGGTAGCGGCACTGGCAGAAGCACACCAGCGTTGGGGCCGACTGCCATGGTCTAAGCTACTCGCACCCGCCATCGCCTTAGCGGAAACGGGCGCGCCGGTCTCCGATCGGCTGTACCGATTGTCTGCACAAGATGAATTGTTAGCGCGCAGCCCGAGCACGGCATCGTACTTTTTAGACCCCGAAGGCCAACCTTGGCCATCCGGTACGCGCTTAAAAAACCCTGCCTACGCAACCCTGCTGAAGTCGTTAGCGAAAGAAGGTCCTCGCGCGTTCTATCAGGGAAAATGGGCCGACTCGTTTGTGCAGCAACTGCAAGCTGCCGGTAGCGACATCAGCCCTGCGGACTGGCAAACCTATCAAGCCAAGGTCACGCCTGCGCTTTGCCGACCGCTAACCTGGGCTGCACACGCCGGTCGCATCTGTTCCTCGCCACCGCCGGCAGGCGGCCTCACCGTGATCGAAAATATCTTATTGATGACGCAGGCCAATGCCGCCTTGCCGCTGGATCATCGCCTCATTGAAGCCCAGCGCCTGGGTTTTGCCGATCGCCAGCGCTACAGCGCCGACCCCGCGTTTGTGCCCGTTCCCGTAGATGGCCTGCTCAGCTCTGCTTATGTGCAAGCCCGTGCCGCGCTGATCGGTGAACGAGCCGCTGGAAACGTCTCCGCAGGGTATGTTTTTCCCTCCCTGAGCCTGGCCACCGACCCGCAAGTGCTGGAGCATGGCACCAGTCATTTCACTATTGTGGACGCTCGTGGCCATTGGCTGGCCATGACCAGCTCCATTGAAGATGCGTTTGGCAGCCGCCTCATGGTGAATGGCCTACTCATGAATAATCAGCTCACCGACTTCAGCTTTGTGCCAGCGCTTGATGGTCTGCTCTTGGCGAATCGCGTGGCGGCCGGCAAGCGCCCGCGCAGCGCCATGTCACCCACCTTGGTGCTAAACGCCGCCGGCAAGCCCGTGCTCAGCGTTGGCTCGCCCGGGGGCAGCCGCATCATTGGCTTTAATACCGGCGTGATTGCGCGATGGCTTAACGGCGAGCACGATGCCGGTGCGCTGGTCAGCGCGCTGCATGTGCTGAATCGCAACGGCATCACCGAGCTGGAGAATGGCTTCCCGGCCGAACGCCGCGCTGATCTGGCGGAGCGCGGCCATGACATCCGCGATGTCGAGATGGCCAGCGGCCTCGGCGTCATCGTGCGTCATGCAAAAGGCTTGCAAGGTGCTGCCGATCCCCGTCGCGAAGGTCGCGCCGCCGGCTATTGATTGTTGACCGAGAGACCATCATGCCCCTACACCGCCAGATATTCATCGCCCTCACCGTCGGCATTCTGCTCGCCGCCGGGCTGAATTATGTTGAGCCAGCGACCAAAGCCCTGACGCTTGAGATCAGTCGCGTTATCGGCAACCTGTTCCTGAATGCGCTGAAAGCGGTAGCCCTGCCGCTGGTGGTGGTCACGCTGATTGCCGGCATCGGCAACTTGAATCAACGCCTCGGGCGCCTAGGCGCGCTGGCGATCAGCTTCTACGGCCTCAGCACCTTGCTCGCCGTACTGGTCGGCTTGTTCGTGGCTAATACCATTGCCCCCGGCCTGCACGCCACCGCACCGGCTGGCGGCTGGCTGGCCTCGGCGGGTGCGGCAGGTAGCCTGCCCGCCCTGACATCGCCGAGCTGGGCAGACTCGCTGCTCGCCATCGTGCCCAGCAATCTGTTCAAGGCGGCCAACGAGGCCAATTTGCTCGCTTTGGTACTTTTCGCGCTGCTCGTGGGCATGGCCATTCGCACCCTGCCGGAGGCCCTGCGCGAGGTGCAGCGGCAGTTCTGGGACGGTCTGCAGCAGGTGCTGCTAACCCTGGTGCTGTGGCTGCTAAAAGCCGCACCGATTGGCGTGGCGGCACTGGTGTGCAACAGCGCCAGCCAGATGGGCTGGGCCGCACTGCAGCCGCTGGCGTGGTTCATGGCCACGGTCATCGTCGGCCTGCTGCTGCACGCCGGCGTCAGTCTCGGGCTGGTGCTCTGGCAACTGGCCCGCGTCTCCCCGCGCGACCATGCCCGCGCCATGAGCCCGGCCCTGTGGATGGCCTTCTCCACGGCATCGTCCACCGCCACCCTCCCGCTGACTCTGCGCTGCCTGAACGAACGCGCCGGCGTCGATCCCGGCGTGACCAGCCTGACCGTGCCGCTGGGCGCGACGCTGAACATGGATGGCACCGCGCTTTATGAATGCGTGGCCGTGCTATTTCTGGCTCAGCTGCTGGGCTTCGACCTCAGCCTTGCGGACCAAGTCGTGGTGGTCGCGCTGTCACTGGCGACATCGATTGGTATGGCTGGTATTCCGGCTGCCAGCCTGGTCGCCATAGCGCTGATTCTGCAACGACTGGGCATGCCGGCGGAGGCGCTGGGGCTATTGCTGATTACGGATAGGCCGCTGGACATGTGTCGCACGGCGGTGAATGTGTGGAGTGATTCGGTGGCGGCGCGGATGGTGGCTAGGTTTGCGCATCAAACAAGTCACTCTCGTCGCTAATCTGTGTAAGTTGAAATTATTATGCCCTTGGGCTGTGACACTTTCTAAGTTGGATCATAAGCATGCTAACTGATGCCCCCAAGCTACTCGGCAACCCTCGAGTCAAGGCAGAGCGCATGCATCAACTGCGAGAGCGGCACATCACTCCTCTCACGGATTTTGTCGAGACATTACGACAGGAACAGGCCTAAATGCTGACATCCCATACTTCAACCCATGGGATGGAGGAGTCGATGCGACAGTGCTACTTTTACTCGAAGCGCCGGGATCTATGGCCGTCAGCTCTGGATTCATTTCACAAAATAATCCAGACGAAACTGCAAAGAACTTGTTTGAGCTTCTTCAAGAGGCGGGCATCGAACGAAACAAGACTGTCCTCTGGAGTGTTGTGCCTTGGTACATTGGTAACGGCACCAAGATTCGCGCTGCGACCCCCTTCGATCTCCTTGAAGGGCTTAAGCCGTTACATCGATTGATGAAATTGCTGCCCAAGGTAACAACCATAGTTCTGCTCGGCCGGAAAGCCGAGAATGCCCGGACTCATTTCAACTCTGAAAAGTATCGAGTATTTACTTCACCGCATCCGAGCCCGCTATTTGTAAATAATGCCCCGGGTAATCGCGAAAAACTACTTTCGGTTTTCCTCCAAGTTTGCGAGCATATTGATAGTCAAGATGCTAGAACTGAATTTCTAAGCGCTCCGCTTAGCTAATGCCTTAGGTCTAAGGAGACTCTGTGCCAACAGCAACACTGAAAATGTTTCTTGCATATGGGGACCCTAAGCGGCTTCGAACTGTCGAGCTTTCAAATTGGACTGGGAAAGCTGTTTCCGGGCCACGTAGTGAGTTTGAAAAACTTCTTGAACGAGAGGAGTCAAAAGCATCTGGGGTTTATTTTCTAACTGGATTTGACCCAGAGACTAATAAGAGCGCCATATACATTGGTGAGGCCGAGTGCATCAGAGACAGGGTAAAATCGCATCTATCCAAAGATTTCTGGAATAACATCACCTTCTTCAGCACAAAAGATGAAAATCTAACTAAAGCCCATATTAAATATCTTGAAGGCCGTTTAATTGATATTGCTAGAAAAACTGAACGGTCAATTGTTATAAACAGCCAAAGTAGCGGGGCTAGACTGCCAGAGTCCGACAGGGAGGAAATGGAGGTTTTTCTTGAAAAAATGCAGCAAATATTACCCGTTTTGGGTGTTGATGCGTTTCTTGATCAATCATTTACTGCTTCCGGAAGGATTAAGAAAGATCTTCTTAACTGCAATATAAAAGGTCTGATTGCTACAGGTTATCTGACCCCAAATGGCATTGTTGTCTTGAAAGGATCTCATGCAGTATTAGAAGAAAGGACCTCTGCTAAAAAGTGGCCGAGCGTGCTTGTTCAGCGAAAAAAACTCATTGATGAAGGTGCGTTAACTGAGAAAGAAGGTGCATACATATTTACTAAAGATGTGGAGTTTTCCAGCCCTAGTTCCGCTGCAGCAACAATTCACGGGGGAAGTGCAAATGGGTTAACTGCATGGGTAAACAAAGATGGGCTGCAACTTAAGCAGCTTGAAAGCTTAGAAAATTAACCAACCCTGAAACTACGGCCTACGCAGCCGCAAATGGATTAATAACCTCCAATCCCAGCGCATTGAAATCAGCCACATTTCGCGTGGCAACTGTCAGCCCGTGTACCTTCGCTATCGCAGCGATCATGGCGTCTTCATAGAGCGTATCGGACTTTCTGTGCATCAGTCGCGCCCAAGCTCTGAACGCTGCCGTATCCATCGGCAAGATGTTATACGCCCCAGAAACCAACTCCAGCCAGGCCTCAATTTCATTGGCTTTGTCAGGGTCTTGCTCTCGCGTCAGCTCGATGCCTGCTTGAATCTCGCCGAGTGTCACCGCAGATAAATACAGCTGGGCGTCATCTATTGATTCCAGCCAGGCAACAACGCCACCGTGTGGGCGCTGCTTGCGGAGCTCTGAAACCACATTGGTATCAAGCAAGAACGAGACGCTCAAAGCATTGGCTCCACAGGACGACGCTTCGCTCGACCCCGCGCCGGCACGATCATGTCGGCACGAGCCTGGTCAGAAAGAAGCAGCTGCTTCAAGGACGGGCGGGCGGCCGACTGCAAGCGACGCCACTCTTGCACTGGCACCAGCACGGCTGCCTCAGCGCCTCTTCTGGTCACCATTTGCGGACCTTCCACCAAGCACGCATCCAGGAATTCGCTGAACCGCGCTTTCGCATCTTGAACTGGCCATGTATGCATTTCACACCCCAAAAAACTAGTCATATAACTAGTCTGTTAGTTTTTACAGCTGCCGTCAAACCACCACCAACGACCACCCCAACCCCAACACCGCCGCCCCCAAAATCACCTGCATGACACTGCGCTGATAGCGAAATAGCGCCAGCGCCGCCAATCCAGCAATCACGATCGAGCCCCAATCAGCGCTGGCAAGCACGCCACCAGCGACGCCTTTTGGCCAGAACACATGCCAAGCAAAGAACAGCGCGAGGTTGACGATGACGCCGACCACGGCGGCCGTGATCGCGGTCAGCGGCGCGGTGAATTTGAGGTCGTCGTGCGTGGATTCGACCAACGGGCCACCGGCGAGAATGAACAGGAACGAGGGCAGGAAAGTGAACCAGGTCACCAGGCAGGCGGCGACAGCGCCGGCGAGAAACAGCTGGTCGGGGCCAAACACGGCCTTCACATAGCCACCGACAAAGGCCACGAAGGCAACGACCATGATCAGTGGGCCGGGCGTGGTTTCGCCGAGTGCGAGGCCGTCGATCATTTGCGTGGGTGTGAGCCAGCCGTAGTGCGTAACCGCGCCCTGATAGACATAGGGCAGCACGGCGTAGGCGCCGCCGAAGGTCATCAGCGCGGCGGTGGTGAAGAACCAGGCCATCTGCGTCAGCGTGCCGTCCCAGCCTTGCGTGAGCATGAGCGCGGCCATGGGCAGCAGCCAGAGCAGCGCGCCGACACTGACGACCTTGAGCAGGCTCGTCCAGCGAAAGCGGGCATGGTTGGGGGTCGGCGTATCATCGTCGATCAGAGCTGATGCAGTTCGTGCTTTAACCTGACCGCCGTGGCCGCCGCCGAGTGCGAAGGCATCCGGCCGATAGTGCCCACCCAGCCAGCCGACCAAAGCCGCCGTGACCACGATGAGCGGAAACGGCAGCTGCAGCGCAAAGATGGCAACAAAAGCAGCGGCGGCGATGGCCCAGAGCCAGCCATTCTTCAGCGCCCGCGAGCCGATGCGATGCGCCGCGTGCAGCACGATGGCGGTGACCGCCGGCTTGATGCCATAGAAGATACCGGCGACCACCGGCAGCTCACCAAAGGCGAGATAGATCCACGACAGCGCGATCAGAATGAACAGCGACGGCAGCACGAACAGCGCGCCGGCCGCGATGCCACCCCAGGTCCGGTGCATGAGCCAGCCGATGTAAGTCGCCAGCTGCTGCGCCTCCGGCCCCGGCAGCACCATGCAGTAGTTCAGCGCGTGCAGAAAGCGGCGCTCGGACAGCCAGCGCCGGCGTTCGACCAGCTCCTGATGCATGAGCGCGATCTGCCCGGCCGGGCCGCCGAAGCTGATCCAGCCGAGCTTGAACCAGAAACTCAGGGCTTCGCGAAAAGAAACGGGGGATGGCGCATCGACAGGCTGCATGTGGCGGGCCCTGTTGGTAGAGTTGCGCTATTGTGCCAGAGCCTGACGATATCCAGATGACCAGCAACCACGACATTGCCCGCCGCGACCTGAAACATGTCTGGCACCCCTGCACGCAGATGCACGATCACGAGCAGCTGCCGCTGGTACCGATTCGCCGTGGCGAGGGCATCTGGCTGGAGGACTTCGACGGCAAGCGCTACATGGACGCCATCAGCTCGTGGTGGGTCAATCTCTTCGGGCATGCCCACCCCGAGCTCAACGCTGCACTCCGGCAGCAGGCCGATACGCTGGAGCATGTCATCCTCGCCGGCTTCACGCATGAGGCCATCGTCGAACTCAGCGAGCGCCTGGTCGCGCTGGCACCGCCCGGCCTGAGCAAATGCTTCTATGCCGACAACGGCAGCTCCGGCATCGAGGTCGCGCTGAAAATGAGCCTACATGCCTGGCGCAACCTCGGGCAGGCGGGCAAGACGCGTTTCATCGCACTGGAAAACAGCTATCACGGCGAGACTATTGGCGCGCTCGGCGTCACCGACATTCCGTTGTTTTCCGAGACGTATCGGCCGATGCTGCAGCCGCCGTTGCGCGCGCCATCGCCGGCCAGCCGCCTGCCCGATGAGGATTGTGTGAGCGCAGCCCGCCGCGCCATGGCGGCGATGGAGCTGCTGCTCGCCGAGCATGCACACGAGGTCGCCGCCGTCATCGTCGAGCCCCTGATTCAGGGTGCGGCCGGCATGCGCATGTACCACCCGATCTACCTGACGCTGTTGCGCGACGCCTGCGACCGCCACGGCGTGCACCTGATTGCCGATGAAATCGCCGTCGGCTTCGGTCGCACCGGCACGCTCTTCGCCTGCGAACAGGCCGGCATCACGCCTGACTTTCTGGTGCTATCGAAAGGCCTGACGGCGGGCTATCTGCCCATGTCAGTAGTGATGACGCATGAGCGCATCTACGACATTTTCTACGACCGCTACGACACGCTAAAAGGCTTTCTGCACTCGCACAGCTATACCGGCAATGCCCTCGCCGCCCGCGTCGCGCTGGCCTCGCTAGACCTGTTCGCGCGTGACGATGTCATCGCGCAGAACCGCGAGCGCTCACGGGTGATGGCCGAGGCGCTGGCGCCGCTGCGCGATCATCCGCAGGTGCTGGAAGTCCGGCAGACGGGCATGGTCGCCGCCATCGAACTGGTGCGCGACAAGGCCACGCGCACACCCTACGACTGGCGCGAGCGCCGTGGCCTGGCGATCTTCCAGGCGGCGCTGAAACGCGGCTTGCTGCTGCGCCCCATCGGTAATGTGGTGTACTTCATGCCGCCCTACATCATCACGCCGGAACAGATTCGCTGGATGGTCGCAACGGCGGCGGCGGCCATTGATGAAGGCCTGCGAGCACCGGCGGGAACCTTTAGTGAACGTGGCCCGAGCATGGCCTGAGTAATACAAATGACCCGCCTCCACGCCCCCCTGCCCTACGCCATCGACGCCGAATTCGATCTACCCGAAGACACCCACCATCACTGGGTTCGCGTGCTGCGCGCCCGAATCGGTGACAGCGCCGAGCTCTTCGACGGCGCCGGCCACGCTGCCCGTGTTGAGCTCATCGACATCCACAAGCGAGGTGCTCGAGTCCGTGTGCTGGCACTCACCGAGGCCGCCAACGAGTCACCGCTGCACACCCATCTCGGCCAGGTCATGAGCAAGGGCGAGCGCCTCGATTACGCGCTGCAGAAAGCCGTGGAGCTGGGCGTGAGCGAAATCACGCTGCTGACCAGCGAGCGCTGTGAGCTGAAGCTGCGGGGCGAAGAAAGGGCGGACAAGAAGTTGGCCCATTGGCAACGTGTGATGATCGGTGCCTGCGAGCAAAGTGGCCGCAATACGCTGCCGTTGCTGCACGGCCCGATTAGCGTGACCGACTGGCAGACGCAAGTGCAAGCGGAACAGAAATGGGTGCTGGCACCGGCTGTGACGGGCGGGCCACAAGCCTCAGCCAAAAGCCCTGCCAGCGTGGCGCTGCTCATCGGCCCCGAAGGTGGCCTCAGCGAGGGCGAGATTCAGGCGGCGCAACAGGCCGGCTTTCAGCCCTGGCAGCTCGGCCCGCGGGTGCTGCGCACGGAGACGGCGCCGGTCGCCGCCCTCAGCGTGCTGCAGCTGCTCTACGGTGACTACGCGAGTGCTCGTTAAACGCGTCAGTAGGTGTAATTCACACCCATCGTCAGCTCGAACTGACGCATGTCCAGCGTGATGTCCTGATCGCCGGCATCAATACCGGCATTGATGGCCTGCCCCCCGCTGAGTAGCTGTACATTGCTCAGCGGATTTTTGCCCTTAACCGGATTTGGCGGCGCATACATGAAGCTCAGATCCAATCCCAGCTTCTTCGTTGCTTGCCAGGCCGTTCCCACGGTGTAGTGCTTCTCGATCACACCCGGCGCGAGGATATTGAACAAGCCTTCGCTGGCCGGAATCGGCTGCTCGGTCTGGCTGTAGCCGGCACGCCATTTCCAGTCGCCCTGTTGATACTGATAGCCCACTTTCACGACCGAGACATTTTGCCAGCCGAAGCCCGGGCCGCCATTGGCACCGAGGCAGGCCGGACTCTCCGCCGTGCTGCCGGTCAGGCGTGGCAAGGCACAGTCATTGATGAAGCGGTTCGGGTCCAGCGGCAGGCCGACCGAGGCGATATCGTTGAAGTTAATGCGCTGATAGTCGAGCAGGATGCGCTGGTTCGGTGTCGGCTTCAGCGCCAGCCCGAGGTTCCAAGTCGATGGAATATCAAAGTCACCCTGCTCGGCGAACAGGCCTTCGTATTTCTTAAAGCGCGACATGCGAATGCGCGACTGCCAGGATGCACCTGCATCGAGACCAGGCAGCAGCTCCGTCTGCACACCGAGGCGGAAGCCGCCGCCGTAGGAGAAATCAAAGCCCTGATCCGACACGCGATCCGGGCTGTTGGAGAAGGCACCGAAGGCCTGCAAGCCCTTGGCCTCGAAGCGCTGCGCTGCAAAGATCGGCGACACCCCAAAAGCGGTCTTGTCGCTGACTTTGACTGAGATATTCGGCGCGACAAAGAGCTGAATCAAATCCACCGATGCCGTGCCGTTGCCATTACCACAGAAGCCGAGCAAGTCAGCATTGCCAGCGGCCGGTGCACCGCCGCCGAAGACACCGCGGCAGCGGCTTTCTGTCGGCGCCTGCCCCAGGATACCACCCAGCAGCGTGCTGATCGGGCTGCCTGAAGAGCCGGCCCTGAAGAAGCTGGCCGTGCTTTCAGGCTGCTTGTAGACTGTGTTCAGGCCGCCATTACCGTATACCGCCAGCCCCACCGTAGTGATGTTGTCATCCAGCGGTTTCACGAAGGCAAAACCGGGGATGGCAAACAGGTTGTGCTGACTTTCCACCGTACCCGGTTCGATGCCGACAATGCCGAGACCGAGCACACCCGGCTGCGTCGTACCGGCCGTGTATTCGCGCAGGGGCACGAACAGGCTGAGATTGAGATCCCAGCGCTCATCGACAAACGCGGTGCCGGCCGGGTTGATGGTGCTGATCAGCGCATCCGACGGATTCGCCGTGCCGGCACCGCCGAGCGCACGCTGCGAGGCGCTGTAGCCGTGGGCAAAATACCCGTTGGTGGCCTGCGCCGCGGCCGGCAGTAGGAGCGTGGCCAATACCGCCAGACGCTGAATCTTCGTCACCTTGCCCACAACCCTCACCTCATTTTTGTGCCGGAAAAAGATGCGCTTTGCGCGGGTGCAACCACAGCTCATGCCCCGGCGTCAGATCGGCATCACCCAGATCGTCACGACTGGACAGCTCGATTTCAAGCAGGCGGTCGCCATGCGCGAGGTCAAGCTGCCAACGCGGACCAACGGCGCGGATATCGCGCAGGATCACGGACTGGCTGCCGTCCACGGCATGATGCGACAGACTCCAGTCGCTGGGTCGCACATAGGCCACACCAGCACCATCGGCACGCGCGGGCGCGGGCAACTGCCAGCCCAGTACATCAGCACGACCGGCCGTGATGTGCGCCGGCAGCTTATTCGCTTGGCCAAGAAATTCAACCACAAACGGCGACGCCGGCTGGTGATAGACCTCGGCCGGCGATCCGACCTGCTCGATATTGCCGCGATTGAGCACAACCACGCGATCAGCCACTTCCAGCGCCTCCTCCTGATCGTGTGTCACGAACACCGAGGTGATGTGCAGCTCATCATGCAGACGGCGCAGCCAGCGCCGCAGCTCCTTGCGCACTTGCGCATCGAGGGCACCGAAGGGCTCGTCGAGCAGCAGCACGCGCGGCTCCACGGCCAAGGCACGCGCCAAGGCAATACGCTGACGCTGACCGCCGGAGAGCTGGCTAGGATAGCGATCCGCCAGCCAGTCGAGCTGCACCAGTTGCAGCAGCTCGGTGACCTTGGCCTTGATGAACTCGTTGCTCGGACGCTGCTTGCGCGGACGCACACGGAGACCAAAAGCGACATTCTCGAACACGGTCAGGTGACGAAACAGTGCGTAGTGCTGGAACACGAAGCCGACCTGGCGCTCGCGCACCGGCGTCTCCGTGGTGTCTTCACCGTGGAACGACAAGCGACCGCTGTCGGCTGTTTCCAGACCAGCGATAATGCGCAGCAAGGTGGTCTTGCCGCAGCCGGATGGCCCCAGCAACGCCACCAGCTCACCGCTGGCAATGTCCAGATTGACTTCATTGAGCGCCTGAAAGGCACCGAAGTGCTTGCTCACCGATTCGATGGCAATGCTCATGCCTGTTTCTCCTCAATACTGTTTGGCGCCGGCGTTGGACCGGACTCCTGAAAACCACTGGACTGTGCTGCCAGCTCCGCGCTCATGCGCCATTCCACATAGGACTTCACGGCCAACGTGACCAGCGCCAACAGCGCCAACAGCGTGGCCACGGCAAATGCCGCGACGAACTGATACTCGTTGTAGAGAATCTCGATGTGCAGCGGCATGGTGTTGGTGAGGCCACGGATGTGACCAGACACCACCGATACCGCACCGAACTCACCCATGGCACGGGCATTACAGAGAATCACGCCGTAAAGCAGACCCCACTTGATGTTGGGCAGCGTCACCCGCAGAAAGGTCGCGAAGCCGCTGGCGCCGAGGGTGATTGCCGCCTCTTCTTCATCCGACCCCTGCGCCTGCATGAGCGGAATCAGCTCACGCGCGACAAACGGGAAGGTCACGAACAACGTGGCCAGCACAATGCCCGGCACCGCGAACAGGACCTGAATGTCGTTCTCCGCCAGCCACGCGCCAAAGCTGCTGTGGATGCCAAAGATGAGCACGAAGACCAGACCGGCGATCACCGGCGATACCGCAAACGGCAGGTCGATCAGCGTGATCAGGAAGGACTTGCCGCGAAACTCGAACTTGGCGATGGCCCAGGCCGCCGCCACGCCGAAGACAACATTGACCGGCACGGCGATGGCTGCGGCCAGCAGCGTGAGCCGGATCGCCGACCAGGCATCGGGATCATCGAACGCCGCCAGATACGCTTCCCAACCTTGGCGCAGGGCTTCGGTAAAGACCGCAATCAGCGGCACAAACAGAAACAGTGCGAGAAAGGTGAAAGCCAGCGTCAGCAGCACAACGCGGACCCATAACGGGTCACGCAAGGCCGCCGACTTCTTGCCCGGAATTGAAACCAGAGCCATGTCTTAAACTCCCCGTCCGCCGCGTTGGCGGACCCAGGCTTGCAAACTGTTTATCAATAGCAGCAGTACGAAAGAGATGACCAGCATGACGGCCGCAATGGCGGTCGCACCGGCGTAGTTGTACTGCTCGAGCTGGGTCACGATGAGCAACGGCGCAATCTCCGACACCATCGGCATGTTGCCGGCAATGAAGATCACCGAGCCGTACTCGCCGATGGCACGCGCGAAGGCCAGCGCGAAGCCGGTGAGTAGCGCCGGCAACACCGCCGGCCAGATCACCGCCACGAAGGTCTGCCAACGGCTGGCGCCGAGGCTGGCGGCGGCCTCTTCCAGCTCCGTCTCCAGATCGGCCAGCACCGGCTGCACCGTGCGCACAACGAACGGCAGACCGATGAAGGTCAGCGCCACCACAATACCGGTCGGCGTAAAGGCGACCTTGATGCCGTGCGGCTCCAGGATGCTGCCGAACCAGCCGTTGCCCGCATACAGCGCCGTCAGCGCGATGCCTGCAACGGCCGTGGGCAAGGCAAAGGGCAAATCCACCAGCGCATCAACTACGCGACGACCGGGGAAGGAGTAACGCACCAGCACCCAGGCCACGAGGAAACCGAAGAAGGCATTGATCACGGCCGCGATAAAGGCCGTGCCAAAGCTGATCTTGTAAGCCGCTAGCACGCGTGGGGAGAGAATAATGGTGCTGAACTCTTCCCAGGTCATGCCGGCTGTTTTTAGAAACAGCCCCGCCAGCGGAATCAGTACCAGCAAGCTCAGGTAGACCACGCTGTAGCCCAGCGTGAGGCCAAAGCCAGGCAAGACACGCCTGGCTTTGCGGGGTACTGCGATATCAGGTGCCGAACTTGCCATCAACGCAGACCTGCGGCGTAGATGCTGTCAAACACGCCGCCATCGGCAAAGTGCTTTTCCTGGGCCTTCTGCCAGCCACCAAAGGTCTTGATGTCGAACAACTTCACATTGGTGAACTGCTTGGCGTACTTAGCCGCTACGGCTGGGTCACGCGGACGGTAGTAGTTCTTGGCCGCAATTTCCTGACCCTCGGCGCTGTACAGGTAGTCGAGATACGCCTTGGCCACGACCGCATTACCTTTCTTCGCAGCGACACGATCCACAACAGCCACAGGTGGCTCGGCGAGGATGCTCACCGACGGCACCACGATGTCGAACTTGTCCGGACCCAGTTCACGCGTGGCCAGGTAGGCCTCGTTTTCCCACGACAAGAAAACGTCACCAATGCCGCGCTCGGTAAAGGTGGTGAGCGCGCCGCGGGCACCGGTGTCGAGCACTGGCACATTACGGAACAGCTTGGTGACAAACTCTTTCGCGCTGGCCTCATTGCCGTTCGGCTGCTGCAGGGCATAACCCCAGGCGGCAAGGTAGTTCCAACGCGCGCCACCGGAAGTCTTCGGGTTCGGGGTGACGACTTTCACGCCCGGCTTCACGATGTCGCCCCAGTCTTTGATGTTCTTGGGATTACCCTTGCGCACCAGAAAGACAATCGTGGAGGTATAGGGCGAGCTGTTGAACTTGAAGCGATTTTCCCAGTTAGGATCGAGCAGTTTGGCTTTTTCCGAGATCACATCGATGTCGTAGGCCAGCGCCAGCGTCACCACGTCCGCATTGAGGCCATCGATCACCGAGCGAGCCTGCTTGCCGGAACCGCCATGCGATTGGCGAATAGATACGGTATCACCCGTCTTTTTCTGCCAGTACTTGGCGAAAGCGGCGTTGTAGTCCTGATACAGCTCACGTGTCGGGTCGTAGGAGACGTTGAGCAGGCTGTAGTCTTTGGCAGCAACAGCGCCGCTGAACAAGGTGGTTGCCAGTGCAGCCGCGAGGCCGAGTTTTCGAAATAACATGATGCTCTCCAATCGGTCAGCTGCAGAAAGTGCAGCGAATGGAGGCATCCTAGTCAGATAATTTTAGTCTTAAAAATACTGTTTTTTCATATTTATAGAACTTTTAGTGCTATAAAAAACGCGGCCAATATATATCTAAAAGAAATATCTAAATTCATATTTATTCTTTTTAAATCTCAAAAAGAGTCGGCATTCTTGGCGCCATCAAAACCTGATCGGAGTTTCAAGATGTCTGTTTATACTGCTGCACCACGCCTGCTAGCACTCGCTGCCGCCATCTCTGCCTCGTCTGCCTGGGCTGCCGAGCCATTTAGCAACGATGCCAATCGCGTTGCCGAACTTGAACAGCGCCTGCTGATTCTGGAGCGTAAACTCGAAATCCAGACCGAAGAAAGCGACAAGAAAGCGAAAGATACGCCGGTCGTGAGCGCGGGCGACAGGGGCTTCGGCATCAAGAGTGCCAAGGGCGATTACGAAATCAAATTCAGTGCCGTGGCTCAAGCGGACTATCGCGCCTTCCTTAGTGATGACCCCGTTGCTGCTGGCGCAACCGGCAAGCTCCAAGATGGCTTTGTATTACGCCGTATCCGTCCCACCATTTCTGGCAACCTAGGCAAACTCGTTGCCTTTCGATTTACACCTGAGTTCGCTGGAAGTGGCTTCGGTGACGCTTCAGGCAACAGCATTGTTGATGCGTATGTTGACTTGAAGTTCTCGCCCAAAGCCTCTGTGCGTATCGGCAAGCAAAAAGGGCCTGTTGGCATCGAACGCTTGCAGTCAGGCTCGGCACTTCCCTTGATTGAGCGCGGCTTAACCACCGAACTGGTGCCCAATCGCGATATTGGCGTGGCAGTATTTGGCGAACTCGCCAATAAAACCGTCAACTATTCTGTTGGGGTATTCAACGGCACGGCAGATGGTCGTGATGTCTCCGTTGCCGATGATTCGGGGAAAGAGCTCGAAGGCCGTATCTTCCTCACGCCATTTAAGAATGATTACAGCCCATTGGCAGGGCTTGGCTTTGGTGTTTCAGGCACTTACGGCACCAAGCACTCGTCACAAGGTAATACCGCAAACGCTAACAACACACTGGCGCGATATCGCTCTTTTGGTCAGCAACAAATCTTTGGTTATGAGACCGGCGTAGTTGCGGAAGGTAAGCACACACGCCTTGCGCCCCAAATTTCATTCTACAAAGACTCCCTTGGCGTCGTTGGCGACTACGTGGTGTCGCAGCAGGAGGTAGTACGCAGCACCAACCAAGCCAAGTTAAAAAATGATGCGTACTCCATCACGGCAAGTTATGTGCTGACCGGCGAAGACGCGTCCTTCAACGGCGTCACACCCGGCAATAACTTTACGTTAAATGGCGAAGGCTGGGGCGCCCTAGAAGCAGTAGCACGCATCGGTCAATTGAGCATTGATGACGACGCTTTTGTAGGCAGCAACGCCTTACGTTTCGCTAATCCACAAACCTCTGCCAGCAAAGCCAAAAACTATGTGGTTGGCCTGAACTGGTACTTGAACAAAAACGTGAAACTGTCCACCAACTACAGCGATACGCGCTTTGACGGCGGTGCAAACGGTGGTGGTGCTGTTGTTGCCGATCGCGATGCTGAAAAGGCCCTCTTCACCCGCGTTCAGCTCAGCTACTAAGCCTCTCAATTACCGGAGGTGCCACCATGTCGGCCGCCGAGGTTCTGACGCCCCCCAAAGCAGCACAGCCTCCGAGCTTGCTCGATACTCGCTGGCGTCGTTTTTCCCTGCTCACGCTACCGGGCTGGAATAACTCTGGTCCAACACATTGGCAGAGTCGCTGGGAAGGCCTGCGGCCGGATATCCACCGCATCGAGCAGGATGACTGGGAGCGCCCGGACCCCGGCAGCTGGGTATTACAGCTCGACAAGGCCATTCACGCGGCACGTCAACCGGTCATTCTGATTGCACATAGCTTGGGTTGCATCACGCTGGCGCATTGGGTGAAAGAAACCGGCGGACGCGGTGTTGCTGCTGCTTTGCTGGTGGCACCGGCGGACGTTGAGCGTACTGACGCGGCACCCGCACTGCGCGGCTTCGCCCCCATTCCGCTACAACAGTTGCCTTTCGCCAGCCGCATTGTCGCCAGTGATAACGACCCCTGCTGCGCCCTGGCCCGTGCTGCCAACTTCGCAGCACAGTGGGGCAGTGACTTGATCAGCATCCCCAATGGCGGGCATTTGAATGCGCAAAGCCAGCTTGGCGACTGGCCGACCGGACAGATTTTGCTGCATGATCTGGTCTGGCGCCGGCGCCGACACTAAGCTCGGCATGGCGCACTCTTCTTTGTGCCCTCTCAGGAGCTTTCCGATGTGCCAGCTGCTGGGCATGAATGCCAATGTGCCCACCGACATCTGCTTTTCCTTCAGCGGCTTCCGCCAGCGCGGCGGTCTCACCGACCATCATGCCGATGGCTGGGGCATCGGCTTTTTCGAGGATGCCGGCTGCCGGCTGTTCATCGACACCGAAGCCAGCGTGACCTCGCCAATTGCCGCGCTGGTGAGCGCTTACCCGATCCGCTCGCGCCAGGTCATCGCGCATATTCGCAAGGCCACGCAAGGGCAGACGCTGCTACAGAACACGCACCCGTTTCAGCGCGAACTCGGCGGCCGCTACTGGCTGTTCGCGCACAACGGCGATCTCAAGGGCTTTGTGCCGAAACCCGGCGCGGTGCGTCCGGTAGGCGATACCGACAGCGAAATGGCGTTCTGCCATCTGCTCAATCAGATCCTGCTGAGCTGCCCGGATGGTCGCCCGAGTGACGAGCAACTCCTGAGCGTGGTGACGCGCGTGGCCGGCGAAATTGCCCGCCACGGCACCTTCAATTTTCTGCTGTCGAATGGCGACTGGCTGCTCGCGCATTGCTCCACGCTGCTGACCTGGATCGTGCGTGAGGCCCCGTTTTCGGTGGCGCACCTGAGCGATGAAGATGTGAGTGTGGATTTCAGTGAGCACACCGGGCCGGACGACCGTGTCGCCGTCATCGCCACCGCCCCGCTCACCGATAATGAAGTTTGGACGCCGGTCGCGCCCGGCACGCTGCTGATGTTCCGTGATGGCGCGCTGCAGGCATCGATCAGTACCTCAGATCACGCCGTGGGTATGCCATTGAATCCGCACCACACTGCCGATGCCGGCACGACATCGGAAGCTTAGTCGTCCTGACGGCAAACCCGCCACCGCCTCGCGCACAGCCGCCACGCCCCAGCCTCTGCCCGCCATCAGATCTGGCGTCTGGGCTGGCCGGGCCTGACCGCGACCATCATCGGCCACAACAAGGCTGAAATGCTTACCTCGGCGGCGCAGACGCAGCCAGACCTGCAGCCGTTCGGGCTTGCCGGCAGCGAGCCGAACATCGCCTGATTCGCCGCCATGCACTAGCGCATTGCGCAGCAACTGCGGCCAGACATCCCAGAGCAACGAATGGCTACTCGGCCAGTTCGGGTCGAGCTGAAGATGCAACGTCGCGGGCTGACTGCCCAGCCTGACGTGCGCAGCAAAACTTTCGCGCAAAGCGCGGCGCAGGCTGTCCGGGGAAGTCGCGACTGGCAACTTGCCTGCATCGTCCAGCCACGGCATCAACGCCGCAGAAAGCACAGGCCAGCAACCCAGCGCCTCCGCTTTCTGACCCGACTGTAAATGGCTTTCAAGATCATGCAGCGCCTGCGCCACAGCATCGGCAGAGACGGTCATAGCCGCGCCCTTGAGCAAATGCACGGCATGGCGCAGCGGCGTCAGCGCCGACTCATCGCCCGCTTGCCAGCGCTGCCAATGTGCCGTGATCGAGACATGCAGCCGCTGCGCCTCCTGGCGAAAAAGACTCGTCAGCGTGGCATCGCTCATGTCAGATGCGGCCAGGCATCGAACAGCAACTTGCAGCCGATGAGCACGGTGAGAACTTCGAACGAACGTTTGACCAGACCATTGCCGTGACGATGCGCGAGATGCGCACCGACATAACCGCCAAGGAAGGAGCCGAGCAATAACGCCGGCAGCCAATCCCAGCGCACCGGCGCTTGTTGCGCGATGAACCACGCACCCGTGCCGTTCCAAAACAGGCCGACTAAGATGAGCGTGTAGGTCACCGCCCGCGTGTAGTCCAGGCCAAACCAGCGCACCAGCCAGATCGTCACAAACAGGCCGGTACCCGAGGTCAGCGAGCCATTGAGCACGCCGATAAAGAACAGCACGCCACCACCAATGAGCAGACCGAGACGGTCGGTATGCTGCACGGCATGGACCTTGCCCAGCTGCGGCCGCGCCATCGAATAGGCACCCAAGCCCAGCGTCAGCACACCCAGCGCGGCGCGTGCCCAAGCCTCCGGCACCAGCAGAATAATCTGCGTGCCGAGCCAGACACCCGGCAGTCCCATGCCCAGGATAAATGCCGCAAACCGCCAGTTGATAGGCTCGGCACGCAGATGCCTCAGCGTCGCGCCCAACCCCAGCGCCACGCTGGCTATCTTGTGCGTGGCCAGTGCCGTCGGAAACGCCAGCCCGAGAAAGATCAGCACCGGCAGCTGCAATAGCCCAGCACCACCACCGGCCAGCGATGACAGCGTGTTGGCCACGAATGAAATCGCAAACAGGCCAAGCTGGCCTACCGCACCCTCCATCATTGCTTTTTACTTCTTGCGCGCACGGTTGCTGATCAGCGTGCCCATACCTTCATCCGTGAAGACTTCGAGCAGGCAGGCATGCGGCACACGACCATCGATGATGTGCGCCGACTGCACGCCGCCCTTCACCGCATCCAGCGCACAGGCGATCTTCGGCAACATGCCACCGTAGATGGTGCCGTCAGCGATGAGCGCATCCACATCCTTGGTGGTCAGACCGGTCAGCACCTGCTTGTTCTTATCCATCACGCCGGGAATGTTGGTGAGCAGGATCAGCTTCTCGGCCTTCAGCGCCTCGGCGACCTTGCCGGCCACGAGGTCGGCGTTGATGTTGTACGACGCGCCATCGTCGCCCACGCCTACTGGCGCGATGACGGGAATGAAGTCGCTGCCGAACATGAGCTCGAGCACATCGGTCTTGATGCCGGCCACTTCGCCGACCTGACCGATATCCACTTCCTGCATCACACCGTCGGCATCTTTGTGCGACAGCGTCATGCGCTTGGCGCGGATCAGGTTGGCGTCTTTCCCGGTGAGACCAATGGCACGACCGCCGTTCTGGTTAATCAGATTGACGATGGACTTATTCACCAAGCCGCCGAGCACCATTTCCACCACATCCATGGTCTCGCTGTCGGTGACGCGCATGCCGTCGATGAACTCAGACACCTTGCCGATCTTCTGCAGCAGATCGCCGATCTGCGGACCGCCGCCGTGCACCACCACTGGGTTCAGGCCGACCGTCTTCATCAGCACGATGTCACGCGCAAACGAGTTCTCCAGTTCCGGATCGGTCATGGCGTTACCACCGTATTTGACCACGATGGTGGCGCCGTTGAAGCGCTGAATATAGGGCAGTGCTTCGGTCAGAACCTTGGCGATGTTAAGAGCTGCATCTTGCGTGAGAGCCATGAGATATCTCGCGTGACGTAAAAGGAATTAATGACGACCCGAGCTGCCGAAGCCACCAGCACCGCGTGCCGTGGCCTGGAACTCAGTAACAATGTTGAATTCGGCTTGCACCACCGGCACCAGCACGTATTGCGCGAGGCGTTCACCGGGCTGCATGACAAAAGGCCCACTGCCGCGATTCCAGCACGACACCATAAGCTCGCCCTGATAGTCGGCATCAATCAAGCCCACCAGGTTGCCGAGCACGATGCCATGTTTATGGCCCAGACCCGAGCGCGGCAGGATCAAGCCGGCATAACCGGGGTCGCTGATGTAGATGGCCAGACCGGTGCGGATCAGCACGGTATCGCCGGGGCTCAGCGTCAGCGGCTCATACAGCAATGCGCGCAGATCCAAGCCAGCAGAGCCTTCGGTGGCATAACTTGGGAGCGGTAGATCGCGACCGATACGGTCATCAAGGATGCGAACTTGCAAAGGGATTTTCATGGTTGGTGTTTCCGTTGCTTCAATTCAGGGGTTCAGCCGAGCAGCCAGCAGACGCACCAGCTCACGGGCAATCTGCGACTTTCCAGCTTTGGCTAACTCCACACGCGCCACCTTTTCGTGTGCCTGCGCATCGGGCCAAAACACCGTCATGGCGTTGTCGTCACTTTGGAAGCCAATGTCGGGGCGAGACACATCATTGCAGGCGATGAGATCAAGCTTTTTGCGTGCCAGCTTGTCACAGGCATAGGCTTCCACCGCATGCGTTTCGGCGGCGAAGCCCATCACAAACGGTTTATCCGCTTGCTCGGCAATGCTCGCCACAATGTCTGGATTTTTCACCAGCGTGATATCCAAGGTGTCGTCTTTCAGGCCTTTCTTAATCTTCTGTGCTGCGACTTGTGCCGGCCGGTAATCGGCCACAGCGGCGGTAGCGATGAACACGGTACGCGCCGAGCCCACAGCCGCCTTAGCGTCGTTCACGGCAGCAGCACTCGCCGCCAGCATGTCTAGCGCACTGACCACATCCACGCGCTGCACGCGAGCGGGCGTGGGCAAATGCACCGGACCGGCAATCAAGGTAACGCGTGCACCGGCTTCGACGCAGGCCTCGGCTAGCGCAAAGCCCATCTTGCCCGAGCTGTGATTGCTCAAATAGCGCACCGGGTCCAACGCCTCGCGCGTGGGGCCGGCCGTGATCAGCACATGTGTGCCACTTAGCAGGCCGCTCTCGAATTGATCGGCGCAAAGATCAGCCAGTTGCTGCGCCTCCAGCAAACGACCAGCGCCGATATCGCCACAGGCCTGTGCGCCGCTACCGGGCCCAAACACCGCAATGCCGTGGCTTTTTAAAGTCTCCAGGTTGGCCTGCGTCGCCGCATCGGCCCACATCTGCTGATTCATTGCCGGCGCCACAGCCTTCTTGCCCGATGCCGCCAGCCAGCAGGTCGTCAGCAAATCATTGGCGATGCCCTGCGCCAGTCGCGCCAGCGTATCGGCCGACGCCGGCGCCACCAGAAACAGATCGGCCCAGCGTGCCAGCTCGATATGGCCCATGGCCGCTTCCGCCGCCGGGTCGAGCAGATCCACATGTACCGGATTGCCCGACAGCGCCTGCAGCGTCAGCGGCGTGATGAATTCGCGGGCGGCCGTGGTCATCACCACCTGAACGTCAGCGCCGGCATCGCGCAAACGGCGAATCAATTCGGCACTTTTATAGGCCGCGATCCCGCCGGTCACGCCGAGCAAAATATGTTTGTTTGACAGCCGCGCGAGCATGCGAAAGCTCCAATCCGGGTCTATACCTAATGCAGCTGCGAAAGATACCACGGCAGCGCAGGGATTTTATGTCCGACAGGAGTCACAGGTTATGCGTATTCGAGATTGGCCAACGGCAGAGCGGCCACGGGAAAAGCTCTTAATTCAGGGGCCGGGATCCCTGAGCACGGCCGAACTGCTGGCCCTGCTCATAGGTCATGGTCGTGAAGGCCTGACTGCGGTGGACATGGCAAGGCAAGCGTTACAACACTACGGCGGCATTCGCGACTTACTCGATGCCCCCATGGAAGACCTGCTATTGCGCGTGAATTGGGGGCCAGCGCGTGTGGCCAGATTACATGCTGCCGTTGAGCTGAGCCGACGCTACCTCAGTGAAAGCCTGAGCCGCCAAGGCAAGCTCACTAGCCCAGCAGCCACCCGTGAATTCCTGCGCGCCCAGCTGCGCGGCTACGACCACGAAGTCTTTGCGGTGCTCTACCTCGACAATCAGCACCGCGTCATTGCCTTCGAAGAGCTCTTCCGAGGCACGCTAGACAGCTGCTCTATTCACCCCCGTGAAGTGGTGAAGCGCTCGATTGCCCAACGCGCCGGCGCGGTCATTTTTGCCCATAACCACCCGTCCGGCGTGGCCGAGCCCTCCGCCGCCGACCGGCACATCACGCAACGGCTTAAAGAGGCGCTAGCACTTGTGGAGGTACGAACTTTAGATCATTTGGTGATTGGCGATGGCGAGCCGGTGTCGTTTGCCGAACGCGGCTGGCTTTAAAGGGCTGCAGCCACCAGCAGCATCGGTTAATATCTGACCATCACTAGAGGGCAAGAGCATGAATGCCAAGCTATCCCCCATCGTCTCCGAGTTCGAGACCGAAGAAGAAGCGGCCAGTTATGACCGCTGGTTCCGCGCCAAAGTAGAGGCTTCACTGGTCGACACTCGCCCAGGTGTTCCGCATGATGAGGCGATGGTGCGCATCAGTGCCGTCATTGACGCAGCCGAGAAAAAATTCGCAGCCAAGGAAGGCTCATGCTACCCGTCATCTGGAAAGAAACTGCGATCGCCGACTTGAGTAAGATTGTTGAATACATCGGCGAGCATAATCCCAAGGCATCACACAGCCTACATACCGACATCCAAGCTGCGGCGCTGTTGTTGGCTGATCATCCATACATGCACAAAGCTGGCCGGGTGGTTGGCACACGTGAAGTGGTCGTGACCACGAACTATTTGCTGATTTACAAAGTCGAAGCAGACCGTGTTGATATCCTCAATGTCTTGCACTCTAGGCAAGCCTATCCATGACTCAACTGCCTAAACGCAAAAGCCCCCGCACGATGGCGAGGGCTTTTGCTAAACATCACTGCGATCAGAACTTATACGTTGCCGACAGTCGCGCCGCGATGGGCGAGCCCGGCAGGATGTTGTTGTTATTGTGCGCGTTCACGTAGTAATCGCGGTTGAGTAAGTTTTCGATGTTGAGCTGTAACTGCAGATTCTTCGATGCATTGAAGAAGGCAGCAGCATCAACACGGCCATAGCCGGGCAGTTTCACCGTGTTGTCGTCTAACGCAAACATGCCGCTGCGGCTGACAAAACCAAGTGCTACGCCGTAACGATCGTTAAGGTCGTAACGGTTCCACAACGAGAATGTGTGACGCGGCGTCTGTGAGGTTTCATTGCCGGCTCGTGCTGCGAAAGCGGTTGGAGTGCCACCCGCATTCACCGCAGTCACCACATCATCCTTGATGATGCTATCTGCATAAGCGTAGCCACCGACCACACTCCACTTGGCCGTCAACTTACCCGCCAGTGAGAGCTCAGCGCCCTTCACGACTTGACCGTCCAGCAACGTACGGTCGCCAGCAGAGTTAATCACAATGGCGACATTCTGACGCTCAAGTCGGTAAAGGGCCGCTGACAAGGACAAGTCCGGATTGATATCCCACTTGGCACCTACTTCCTTGTTGATGAATGCCTCTGGCTCAAGCCCTGCCGTTTTGTTGGTCAAAGAGCTCAGCTGATCCCCAGCACGCGGTACGAAGGACTTGCTGTAGCTGGCATACACCGACACTGAATCCATCGGTTTGTAGATGAGGGCGGCACGCGGCGACAGCTCGGTGTCAGTGGTCTTGCCAGTATTGCCGGCAGTTTTCTTGTCGGTAAAGTCCGTCACAAAACGATCCTGACGAAGCCCCAGTACCATTTGCCATTGTTTGTTAAAAGTCAGCTGGTCTTGTAAATAAACCGAGGCAACATCAATCGTAGTTTCAGAGTTACGGTCTACTTTCATCCGATCAATTGTGGTGACCACAAAGGGATCTTTAGCCGACACAGTTGTACTCACTACCGAGTCGTCGAGACGTAAATTTCTGGAGTCCTGACGACCCAGCTCAACACCAGCAAGCATCAGATGCTTGACTGCGCCGGTATTGAAATCAAAAACGATATCCGTTTGGTTGAACAGATTCTGGCGTTGGGTATCGTCGAGATACTTGGAGATTCGAACTTGGCCTAGGTTGTTAACAGCACTGCTGGCATACACGTTCTGATAATACTTATCGTAATCGGCATAACGCGTCTTGTTGCTCAGCATCACGCCATTCTGGAACTTGTGCTCGATAGCCATGCCGGCCGTACTTACCGTGGTTTCGGTCGGGCTTTGCTCGGCATTGCCAAAGAACGTGGATTCGTCAGTTTTGAACGGCTTACCGTTTTGTGACGGAATGCCACGATCCGTGACTCGCAAATCGTTGAAATACTCCGCTGACAAAACCACCTTGGTGCGATCACCCGGCTTCAGTGTCAGGGTTGGGCTGATGCCGTTGCGACGCACACTGACACCATCACGATAGCTGTCGGAGTCTTCGCTCACCACATTGACTCGACCTGCAACTGAGCTCGTCAAACCACCGCCCACATCCAAAGCAATACGCTTGTGATCATACGAACCTACCGACACATTCACTTCGCGCACCGGCGTCCAGCCAGCCTCTTTGCTGACACGGTTGATGACGCCACCCGCACCACCACGACCAAACGCCAGACCGTTTGAACCCTTGAGTACCTCAACGCGATCAATGTTGTACACATCGCGGTAGTACTGCACGTCGTCACGCACGCCGTCGAGATAGAAATCGCCCGTGCTGGTGCTGCCGCGAATGACCGCAGCATCCCGATTGCCCTCACCCTGCGCAAACGTCACTCCCGGCGTGTAGCGCACGGCTTCGGCCATGCTCTGCACGGCCTGATCTTTGATTTGCTGAGCCGTAACGACGCTCACAGACTGAGGCGTATCCAGCAACGCCGTTTCGGTTTTGGTCGAGGCGCGGCTAAACACAGGCTGGTAGCCGTTGGTAGCGGAGGCATCTGCTGCTGCTGACACTTGCACTTCAGCCAGCACTTGCTCTTCAGCATAAAGACTGGGGGCAACGCCTGCGCAGGCAAGCATGATGGCAACACTAAGGGGGTTAGGCTTGAACACGGCGCTCTCCTGCATCGAATTTGATGCGGAGAGCATAATAGAGGATGCGAACGAAAACAATTCTCATTTAGAAAAATGTTAGAGTTGAAAGCGCTCCGGCATGCTTTGCCATTCAGACTCTTGTATCCACTCGGGATGGCTCGGTTCAGTGAAGATAAACACGGACAATAAGCCCATCAGGAAAATCACTTTCAAAAGGCGATCACCATAAGTAGGTAGGGGCACGCCCATGAGCGCCGCATGAGTGGGACCTACTTCCACGCGCTGACCGTCACGGATAAGCCAAGCCGCGAGCAGCAACAATGCCACCACAAGGACCCAGCCCCCAGCAAAGAACAGTCCCAGCCCAATGAACAACGCGAAAATCGCGACCAAGGGCATGAACGCGCTGAGCCAAACCGAGAAAACGGCAGCAAACAAAATGGCCCAAGCAGACACCGCAACGACAAACACGCGCATCATGATCCAACCGCGACCACCCACACGCACTTCGCCCTGATACAGCGGCCTTGTCGCCCAATACGCCGCTAGCGCCACTGGCCCCAGTAAGCACAGTAAAACCACCCATGCACCCGGCGAATTCATCTGACGGCGCTGAGCATCCTGATACAGCCAGATGCTTAGCGCTGCCAACGTCAATAACAGTGCGGTCATGCCGTCTCCTCGACCGGTTTATCTTCAGCGACATGCTCACGGCCGAGGTAAAGATACATGGCCGGCACCACAAACAGGGTGAACAAGGTGCCAATGGTCATGCCGGTGGAGATCACCAGGCCCATGGAGAAACGCGCAGCAGCACCAGGACCTGTGGCAAACAGCAGCGGCAGCATGCCCAGCACCAGCGCAGCGGTTGTCATCAGCACCGGACGCAAACGAATGGACGATGCCTCTTCAATGGCCAGTCGCTTCGAATAGCCCTGCTTCTGCAGCTGATTAGCGAATTCCACAATAAGGATGCCGTGCTTGGCGATCACCCCGATCAGCGTCACCAACCCCACCTGGGTATAGATGTTGATACTCGCCCCCGGCGTCTGGAACATGGCCGCAATGTTGAGACAGAGCAGCGCGCCGCAAATCGACATCGGCACCGTGACCAGCATGATGATGGGGTCGCGGAAAGACTCGAACTGCGCAGCTAGCACCAGATAAATGATGACCATGGCGAAGAAGAAGGTGACGACCAGCGCCGAGCCCTCGTTCTTGTACTGGCGCGAGGCCCCGGCGTAATCCACACCGTAGTCCTTAGGCAGCACTTTTGCCGACGCCTGCTCCAGCACGCTCAGCGCATCGCCCAAGGTCACGCCCGGACGTTGCACGCCCGAGATGGTCACCGCGTTGAGCTGCTGGAAGCGGTTCAATGCCTGCGGCTGCACGGTATCGCGCAGGGTCACCACGGTAGACAGCGGGATCAACTCGCCGGCCGCCGTGCGCGTGTAGTACTGTGAGAGCTGATCCGGGTTCAGACGCTCGCTGCGCTGCACCTGCGGAATCACCTTGTACGAACGTGACTCCATGCTGAAGCGATTGGCATACCCGCCAGACAGCATCGCCGACATATCTGCCGCCAGCGTGTTCATGTTGATGCCGAGCAGCGCGGCCTTCTCGCGATCCACATCGACCTTCACCTGTGGCTTGTCGATCTTTAGGTCGGCGCGCATGAAGATGAACTTCTTGCTCGCCATGGCCTGCCCGACGACCTCGTTGGCAGCCTCCAGCATGGCCTGTGGCGATGCCGTGCTGGTGATGATGAACTCAACCGGGAAGCCGTTGCCGCCACTGGGCAGCGACGGCGGCGCGAACACCGCATTCTGCAGGCCGGCAACACCGTTGGCCTGTCCGGTGACTTCGGTCAACACTTCCTTCGTGGTGCGCTCACGCTCTGTCCACGGCTTCATCACGATGCCGGAGATGGCGGTGTTGCTGCCCACCGCCGAACCACCACCACCGACCCCGTTAAGCAGGAAGAAGTTGTCCTTCTCCGGAATGGCGTTGGCAATCTTCACCAGCTCATCAGTGAATTTGGTCAGATAGTCCAGCGACGAGAACGAATCGCTCTGCGAGAAGATCAGGAAAAAGCCCTGGTCTTCTTCCGGTGCCAGCTCCTGGGGCGAGCTCTTGAACAGGAAGAAGCACGACACCAGCACAATCGCGCCAAAGGTGGCGATCACATGCTTGTCATCGAGTGCGCCATGCAACTTGCGCTGATAATTCAAGCGCAAAGCCTCGAACTTCGTATCGAGCCAGTGTGCAAAACGGTTGCCCTGCTCTTCCTTTTTCGAGTGCAGCAGCATGGCCGACATCATCGGAGACAGCGTCAGTGCAATCACGCCAGACAGCAGCACCGCGCCCGCGAGCGTGAAGGCGAATTCGACAAAGAGCGTGCCGGTGAGACCACCGATAAAGCCGATCGGCAGATACACAGCGACCAGCGTGATGGTCATCGCGATCACCGGCCCGACCAGCTCGCGCGCCCCCTTGATGGCAGCATCGAAAGGCTTCATGCCCTCTTCGATATGGCGGTGAATGTTCTCCAGCACGATGATGGCGTCATCGACCACCATGCCGATGGCGAGCACCATCGCCAGCAAGGTCAGCAGATTGATCGAGAAGCCCATCAGCATCATCAGGAAACAGGCACCTATCATCGACAACGGCACCGTCACCGCCGGAATCAGCACGCTGCGCATGGAACCCAGGAACAGGTAGATCACCACGATCACGATGGCCACGGCCTCGATCAGCGTCTTGATGACCTCGTTGATGGCGTCCTGGATGTAGCGCGTGGAGTCATAGGGGATGTTCGCCTTCAGACCTTCCGGCAGCTGCTTGAGGATGTCCGGCCAGACGTTCTCGCGCAGGTCCTTGATCACGTCCAGCGAGTTCGCGTCCGGGGCGATCTCGATGCCCATGAAGGTCGCGCTCTTGCCGTTAAACGACACCTGCGTGCCATAGCTTTCCGAGCCAAGCACCACATCGGCGATGTCGCCCAGACGCACGATGGCCTCGGACGTGGAGCGCACCACCAGCGCACGGAACTGCTCCGGCGTGTTGAGGTCGGTGGCGGCGGTGAGATCAACCTGCACCATCGAGCCCTTGGTGGCTCCGAGGGCAGCCTGTACGTTGTTGTTGCGCAGGGCACCGTAGACATCGCTCGCAGTCACACCGAGCGCGGCCATACGCTCCGGCTTCATCCAGATGCGCATGGCGAAGGTGCGATCACCGAGGATGAGTGCGCGCTGCACACCCGGCACGGTGGCCAGACGCGGTTCGACAACACGCACGAGGTAGTCGGTTATCTGGTTGTTGTCGAGAATGTCGGAATAAAACGACAGATACATCGCCGCCGTGGTATCGCCCACCGACAGCTCCACGGTCGGATCTTCCGACGCTTCCGGGAGCTGGTTGCGCAGCTTGTTAACCTTGGCAGCAATCTGCGTGAGCGCCTCGTTCGGGTCATAGTCCAGACGCAGATAAACCTGAATCGAACTGACCCCGGAGATGCTCGTCGACTTCACATAGTCGATGCCCTGCGCCGAGGCGATCTCGCGCTCCAGCGGTGTGGTGATGAAGCCCTGGATCAGGTCGGCATCGGCCCCCACATACACCGTAGTGACATTGACCACGGCATTCTGCAGTTCCGGGTACTGACGCACATTGAGGTCAAACGCCGACTTCAGACCCAGCAGCAGGATCATCAGGCTGACCACCAGCGCCAACACCGGGCGCTTGATGAAGATATCGGTAAAATTCATGGTCGCGACCCTGCTCAGCTGTCAGTCGGTGTGGGTGTTGCCGAAGCGGACGGCTGCACGGTGTTGTTGACCTTGACCTTGCTGTCGTTCTGCAATTTCAGCAGACCACTGGTAGCGACTTGCTCGCCAGCCTTCAGGCCATCGGTGACCACCACCAAATCACCGCGCGTCTCGCCGGTCTTAATGAAACGGCGACGCACCACCAGCTCATCGGTGACCTTGCCGTCAGCCGCTTTGCCTTTAACCGATTGAATGACATACACCGAGTTGCCGTAGGGGTTGTAGCTCACGGACGTTTGCGGAATGGTGACGACGCTGGCCGTTTTGGCCAGGCCAATGCTGGCACGAGCAAACAGGCCGGGACGCAGCGCTTCATCGGCATTCTCGAAGCGAGCGCGCACCTTAAAGTTACGTGTTTTGCTATCCATCATGGGCTCAATGGCCGAGATCACGCCGCTGAACGTGCGGCCCGGCTGCGAGTCCACCACCACGCTGACGGTCTGGCCGTTCTGCACAGCTGCCTGATTCTGCTCCGGCAAGGTGAAGTCCACAAACACGGGATTGATGGCCTGCAACGACACAATCGGCGTACCGGCGCTCAGATACTGCCCAACATTGACCTGACGGATGCCGAGCTGGCCGCTGAACGGCGCACGAATCTGCTTCTGTGCCAGCTTGGCGCGCTGAGCATCGGCACCGGCACGGGCCGCACTGAGGTCAGCCTGAGCACGATCGAGCTCGGATTTGGAGATGGCGTCGAGCTTGTAGAGACGCTCCAGACGGGCAAATTCGGATTTGGCCAAATCTGCCTGTGCTTGCAAGCGCGCCAGATCTGCACGCTCTGTACCAGCAGATAACGTCACCAGCAGGTCGCCCTTTTTAACGCGAGCACCGGACTCAAAATGCAGTGCCGCAATAATGCCGCCAGATTCTGTGGTGACATCAGCGCCATTACTGGCCACGACAGTACCCACACCGCTCAGACTGGCCGCCCAGGATTCTGATTTGGCCGTAGCCGAGGAAACGACGGCCGGTGGCATCGGCATATTGTCGAAATACTGGTTCATCATCTTGCCGCCGAACCACTTCATGCCGAACACGCCACCGAAAACGACTCCGGTGCCAATCAACATCCACATCATGCGTTTGTTCATCTTTTTAATTCCTGGGCGCGCGGCGCTTAATTCGAAGTCAGTAACGTGTCGACAGTGGTCAGGTCATTGGCATCCAATACCCCGACCTGCTGTTTCAGTTGCAGTATTTTTAACAGCACGTCGTAACGGCTGCGATCTAAATTACGTTTGGCTTGCACCGTATTGGATTGCGCATTCAAGACATCGGTAATGGTGCGTTTACCCGCCTCGTAGCCATACCGTGTGGCTTGCTCAGCCGCTTGCGATGACTCTAGCGAGCGTTGAAAGGCCTGGCTTTGCGCGCGCGCCGTTTGAACCTCACGGAACAGTCGACGCGTTTCACGCAACAGCTCACGCTCGCTGCGCGCTTGTTGCGCCTGTGCTTGCGCCAAGTGTGCTTGCGCCTCTCGCACTCGGCTCGACATGGCGCCACCCGCAAACAGTGGCAGCCTCAGCTCAACGCCCACCTCCGTGCTGTTGGCCTTAGCACCGATGCGTGATTCAGACATATCCTGACGCCCATGCGTGGCGACTAGGTCTAATACCGGCAAGGACTCCGAACGACGACTGGTGGCATTGGCTTGCGCAATCGCTACTTGTGCTAACGTCTGCTGATAGGCGGGGTTACTGGCGCGAGCACGCGTCAGCCAGACCTCCACATCCAAACTGTCTAAGGCCGGCAACTCTGCGGATGGCTTCAGCACATAGAGCTGCGCGCGGCCATTGCTCGTCACCTCATCCAATGCATCTTGTGCAGAGTCCACGGCTTGCTGAGCGGCCAGCAAATTGGCTTGCGCCAAGTCATGACGTGCTTGCGCTTCTTTCAGGTCGGTACCCGCGACTAATTGCACGTCGTAACGTTTGCGAACATCGCCTAACGATTTGCTAACGGCTTCGGCTTCACTCTGTGCCAAGGCTAATTCATTGCTGGCATTGAGTACTGTCAGATAGCGCTCAGCAACACGAATGACCAGTGCTTGACCGCGCTGAATAAAGGCTTGTTCCGCAAGCTGATCTTGCGCATCCGCACGACGGCCGCGTGCCAGCAGGTCGAAGCGGAATAAGGGCTGGCGTAGCTCTGCCCCCACTTGCCAGCTATCGTAGCGTTCTTGAAAGCCGCTACTGGTCGCTGCCGGGTCTTTGAACGGCGTGCTGATCACGTCGGAGTCGGTATTTCTAATCGCGCCGGTCACGTTCAGTGACGGTAAGCGTGTGGCCCGCTCTTGCACGCCCACTTCGCGATCTGCAGCCCGCTCGGCCAACGACGCGGCCACCGCAGGATCACTGGCAATGGCGCGTTGCAATGCCTCGCGCAAGGTCATGGTATCCGTGGTTGCTGGCTCCGGCGCCAAACGCATGGCATATGCGGATACCGTGCTGGCGAATACCGCACAGCCCAGTAACAATGCCGCCGGTTTTAACGTGACTCTATTCTGACTCATCAAACACCTCAGTTCGGACGCGAGCAATCAAGGCCTCTAGTGCGTCAGTATCCGCCGGATCAATTAACGGTAACCAGCCCATACCATTGAGCAAATGTTGCATATGGCGGGCGAGCAAAAAGTAAGGGGTATGCACATTAAAATGGTCTAGAAGACCATCCGCATGGACCAAGTTGTGCACGCCTAGGGTCAAGGACCAACAACCCGTGGCAACAGACTCCGGGCGCATCCCCCGCGGATCGAGATCACCGCAGGCAATGGCATCATTCACAATCGCCAAGACGGCATCACAGACCGGCTGGCTAGCAGCAAAATGTGCCTCACGACGACATAAGCTGGCTGCACTCCAGACCACCTCGCAATGCGCATACTGCGCCACGCGAAAATGCTCCGGACTGCGCTGCACAAAAATCATGTCGGCCACCGTAATGGCAAACATGCGTTCGCGCGTGCTGGCTTTCCAGCTAGACGCTTTTTGAAATAGAGCCGCTTGCTCGGCAACCGACTCCGTCATCAGGGCAACGAGCAAGTCTTCCTTACTGGCAAAGTGCTGATAGAGCGTGCCCATGGCGTACTCACTGACTTCCGCCAGCTTCGCCATCTGCAGATTCAGCAAGCCATCGCGCACAATGAGCTGTCTCGCAGCGGCTAATAGTCGCTGCTCGCGCTCCTGAAACTGCCGCTCGCGTCGTTCTTTGGTACCCATGGCATCATCGATAAAAATTAAGACTCGAATACTGAACTTGATTCACTTTTTCTGCAAGAAGGACTAAAACGCTCAAATTGCGTTCAGTTTGACGGCCTTTTCGGATTTTTCAGCGGCTTCCTTGCGCTCGCTGTAGCGATCGAGCAAGACATCGTTACGATCACGAAGCAGGAGCGTGAATTTCACCAACTCCTCCATCACATCGACCACGCGATCGTAGTATGCCGAAGGCTTCATGCGGCCACGTTCATCAAACTCCTCATAGGCCTTGGCAACAGAGGACTGATTGGGAATGGTCACCATACGCATCCAACGCCCCAGCACACGGAGCGTATTCACGGCGTTAAAGGATTGCGAACCACCACTGACTTGCATCACGGCCAATGTTCTCCCCTGGGTAGGACGGATGCCTCCGTACTCCAAAGGCAACCAATCAATCTGACTTTTAATAATGCCGGTGATCGTGCCGTGACGCTCTGGGCTACACCAGACTTGACCCTCAGACCACTGCGACAGCTCGCGCAGCTCGACCACCTTGGGATGCTCGGGGCTATCGCCGTCAGGTTGCGGCAGGCCACGAGGGTCATATATGCGCGTTTCTGCCCCCATCGCTTCGAGTAACCGCGCAGCCTCTTCAACCAGCAAGCGGCTAAATGAGCGCTCACGCAATGAGCCATAAAGCAGCAAGATGCGCGGTTTATGTGTGAAAGACGTGGTCGGTGTTAGCCCTGATAGCGTCGTAATGTGAAACAAGTCCTTACGCACATTCGGGATGTCTTGTTCAGCCACGGCGCTTCACCAAACCATCATCTATCAATTGTTGAAAATGTTCGCAGACGGCCTGACGCACATCGCGGTACTGAATACCCAAACCTTCACGGCTGCGTGCATTATTGAAATGGATGGGCCAGCCCATATTGCGCCAGACGAAATCACGGGTGTAGCCGTAAAAAGGCGACACCAGCCAAAATAAAATTTTGGGCACCGTCATGCGCGGGAAGGGGTACTTCGAACCAAAGTGGGCGCGTAGAGCTGCGGCCATATCAAGCAGTGTCAGCGACTCGGCACAGAGAATGTAACGACCATTCGCTTCGGGCTTGAAGCCCGCAATAATGTGAGCGTCCGCAACATCGCGAACATCGACCAAACCATTCCACATGCACGGCGCACCCATCGCGAGCGTGCCATCGCCAAATTGCTGCAGCGTAGTGATGCTGGTTGAAATGCTATTCGTGGTAAGCGCCGGCCCCATGACTAAGCCGGGATTGATACACACCAGATCCCAACGATTTTGCTCCTTTTGCATGGACCAAGCCGCTTGCTCAGCGACGGTCTTTGAGTACAAGTAAGGCTGATGATTGACGCTGCTGCTGGTATTCCAGAACGTTTCGTCAAGGCGGCTGCCAGGCACTTCGCGTGCATCCCAGCTGTCACCAAACATGGCCGCGACACTCGATGTCAGCACCACGCGACGCACACTGTCTGTAGCATTCACGGCGTGCAGCACATTACGCGTGCCCTCCAGTGCTGGGCGCACTAAGGCTTCATTGGCGTCCGTAAAACCCGTCATAACAAACGGTGATGCTGTGTGAATGACCAATTCGCAACCCTGCATCGGCACCGCAAACGCGCCTTGATCGAGCAAGTCAGCTTTGAACAATTTCAGCGTACCCGTGCTGGCATCTGCAATTTTCTGCAAATGCGCCACGCTCGCGGTTTTGTTCGGATCACGCACCGTGGCATGAACGGTATGACCCGCTTCAAGGAGCTTTTTAACAATCCAGCCGGCGACATAACCACTGGCGCCGGTGACTAAAACGGGGGCTTGCGGGTTGATCAATGACATCGTGAAGGCTCCATGGGCGAATGCCCGAGTATGGAGCCAGAAATTTCCAGCGTCGACGCTACACCGCCGAGCGGCGTCTTATTTACTTGCTGTCGGTCTCCACGCGGGAGCTGAGCACTTCGCCCTCAATAGTATCGCCACGCCCTGCAGCTGATGGTTCCGCCGCATGCGGCGACACCCGTCCTGCCCCGCCTGCTGTGCCTCGTGTTGCGAGTTTTATACCGAAGCGTTTGAACAGAAACGCCGACAGCATCCCCAGAATTCCCACGCCGGCCACTGCGGTGAGCGCCAACGTTAATCCCGGCAGGAAGACTAAGAAAGCTAACCACCACGGCCAAGACCACGCATAGACTGCGCCCATAAATCCAAAAATGGTCGCCACAATCGGGACCAACACTGTCATTGCCAAGGCAACAATCGCCGTCGGCAACAGCGGCCACTCGTGATACTGATGGAAATAGGCAATCAAACCCGCCACTTGTACCAAGGCAATAAGGAAGCGCAACACACTCATCAGGACGACCGGCAAGACAGCTCTCCGAGCAAGTAAAGTGGCATCATAACGCGACCAATCCCCCGTGCAGGGTCACCCGCCTCATGATTACGATTTTTCATCACGCCCGCTGCTCAAAATCTCGGGCCGCGCTCATGCTAGCGGAACAAGCAGCCGACCGCCTCGATGAGCCTTTGTTTATTCGTGATTATGTCGCTGAGCCCCTCAATTACGCTGAGCTTGAAACACTTCTGGCACAGCTCGGACAGCCTGCTTCGGCGCTTTTAAGGGAGGACGATGCGCGCACACTATGCCCCGCCGTGTTAGCGCATCGCGAGGATGCTATCGCCGTACTTGAGGCTCTAGCCAAGGAACCACGCCTGCTACAACGACCCATTGTGGTACGCCAAGGGCGAGCCATTATTGGTCGCCCGCCAGAGGCAATATTGGTTTTATTCGACTAAGGTCGTGGGGCGCGTTTCTTTCGTTGCTGCAAATGCGCCGGCTCCAACGCCTCTATCTCATAACGGTTGCCAGGATAGGTACGGTTAGGTGCGTCGGCCAGCAGCGTGGGATATCCCCCCATCACAATCACTCGCTTCATACCCGCCAAGGCCTTTAGGCTGTGTCTGACGATTTTTCGCATCAACACAGGGGCTGGTTTAAGCTTCACTGCCGCAAGGAATGCTGGCTCATCAATCAGGCTGGCCACGGCAGGCGCCACCAAACCCTTTAATGGCGGGGGCAGCCATGCACGCACAATCGCCAGTGTGGCTTCAGCGACGCGCGCACTGGCATCGTCGGGCACAAAATGTCGCTCACCGTATGCCTGCACAAAGGCATCAAAAGCCTGCTTACTTTCAGGAATCCCTACCAAGCCCATGCGACGGCCGATCTCGCACCAGAAATTGAACCAAGCATTTTGCTCATGCGCCGTCATTGGCCGCCAACTGAACTCACTCGTCCAGCGCATGGGGAACTCGATGAAGGTCCAGAGCACGAACAGAAAGTCATCTTGTGGAATGCGGTAATTGCCATGGGTCTGATTGATGCGGGCGAGCGCACGACGGCCAACGTCGCCATCCCAGCCTGACTCCATGAAGTGGGCGATGAGCAGGCGCGTGTCGTCGTAACGCTTTTGGCCGTGATCTTGAAATTCACGGGTGCGATCTAGCAGTTTAGAGACAGTATCGCTGGCATAGGTATAAAACAGCGCCACTTCAAGCGACCGGGTGATGTCCCAAGGAAACTCGTAGGCCGTGAGCAAATAGACAATACGCTGGCAATCGGCTTGCGCATCCAGTCCAGCGATTTCACGAGCCACGGCGGGATTGGGCATGAAGCCCATTTTCTTGGAGTATTTACGGCCTGTATGGGAGGTCATCATGCTCAAATTAACTTTTGTCGAATATTGATCCGAGCATAAATGACCGATTGGTCACGATCAAGGCGTTGCACATCCCGCCAAGATATCTGCACATTTTGCCGACGCGCCTTTGCGTGTCGGAAAGTCACGTGCGGACTGATAGTAGAAGCTAAAACGCGGTAGAAATTGAGCGTCAGCAAGCAGACGATTATCGGCATCCGCGAAACCCATTTCGCCATCCCGCTTCAGCCAGCGATCAAGCCAGGCCAGCGTGTAATGTTCAGCCATCGGTCGCCCCCAGCCCCCCACACAGCGCCCATCCTTCACTTCTGGGCACCAAGACGTGGCCGGAAAAGTGGGGATCAACGACCATTCAAAATGCGAACTCCCCCGAATGGTGAACTCGAACACAGGAACGCCAGCGGCCTGCCACGCCTTAAAGGGCGCTAACTTTTCGTCCTTGCTGGGGGTCTGAAATTTCGGCGCCGGCGCTAGGCCGTACTCACTGTTCTGCCCCATGCTGGGCACTCGCGCCACAACTTTAGGCATTTCTCCGCCCTGACCGAGCAAGCCCGTGAGCGAAGTTAAGCCACCCGATGAGTCTTCACCGGGAGCCCTCAAACCATCCCAACCCACGGCCACATCGACGGGATTGCTGGCATCTATTTTTCCCGGCCACGGCTCTGCACCCGCCGCACCATAACTCTGCACGACCGACACCCCAGTAGCGCCCAAGGAGTGACCGACAATACCGAGTCGCTCGCGATCCTGCACGCCATGCTGCGGATTAAACGCGGTAACTACCGTGGGATACGTGCCTGCACAGCTGGTGTTGTGCGGGTAGAGCTTGGCTGGCGTGGAGCGAAAGAAATCAATGGCATCCACCAGGCCTTCCCAGAACACCGCTGAATTCGCGTTACTGCCCTGCCCGCCCGTGGGCGTCTGCTGATCGGAGCGACCCTGCCCGCGCGGATCAAAGGTCATCACGGCATACCCCGATCGCACTAACGCTTGCGCCATCCACCAATATAGCGGCTCTGGAGCCTGCACAGAACCGTTTTCGATGACCACGGTAGGCAACGGCCCCGTTGAGTTTTTCGGGCGCCATACACGACCCGAAATGCGTGCACATTCACGATCGTAGTACGTTACCGGCTCAACGACGGCCTCGCGTTCGTAAAACGGATCTACCCCGGGATAGCGAAACGGATCACCGGCACATTGAATACTCCAGCTCGCACATAAGGGTGTTACCGGAGTGTTGAGCGGAATGCCGCCTGCGCCCACCGGCAAATAGCTGGGGTCAGACGCGATTCGAGAGAGATACGCCTGCAAATTCGCCAGACTTTGCGCTTGTAAGCGCTGCAGAAAAACGGGATTGGTCGCCTCTTCTCGCGCCGCCTCGCTGACACGTGCAAAGTTCTTCAACTCGCAGGCAGCGAACCCGGCACTACCGTCTGAATATGTACCGCAGGCTGGGTCATCGTCACCGCCGCCCAGACTGCCCAGCAAAGGCAGGCCCGTGGCCGCAGGGGCAGGATCGTTAACGCCTGAAGGCGAAGAGGAAGAAGGGCTAGGGCCATCGCCACACGCCAGAAGTGCAGTGGCGAGCAGGCCCATGCTTAAACTGCGAACACCGTTCATGACAGCGTACCTTTTCTTATTTTTATACTCGAAAGGTACTCAGAAAACGGACATTGAGCTAGCGGTGATTTAATCGGCTTTTTGGGACTTAGCGAGCGTCTTAAGTACGTCTAAGGCGATGAGCTGATTCGCTGAGGTGAGGCTGCGATAAATACGACGAAGTTGGAGACCTGAAGCATCGTAGTCACTGGGCACTTCGCGCGCCAAGCTAGAGGCCACGGCCGAGGCTCGCTCAGCCTCGTAAAAAATATCACTGACCTTCACGCCCAGCGCTTCTGCTAGCGCTGCTAACACGTCCAGCGAGGGGTTGCGACTACCACTTTCAATACGCGATAACGTGCTGGCGGCAAGACCAAGATCATTTGCCAGCGCCTCTAATTTAAGGCCCTGTTCGATTCGTAAACCCTTGATGACCAGACCAATTTTCATGGACTGATTGTTCTGGTTGCTTTGCCATCAAGGCAAAGCCAATAAAGCAATTTTTATTCTTTATTTTGCCTTTAAGGCAAATTAGACTCGTGAAGCAGGCCGCCAGGATCGCCTGCTCACGGCGTTCAAGCAACAGAAACCCAGGCTGGCTGCTTACCCGTCAGCAGTTGATACAGCGTTTCAGGCGCTATATCAAAGCCGCATGGCCAAGCCAAAGTCGGCCAGCTATCCAGATGAAACCGAGCAAAATAGGCCGGGTCACGCAGTAGCGATGCTGAAGGGCTGCCGGCAATCAACTCACCCAAATCGAGAATGCCTGTCTCCTGCGTATTAAAACGCAGCCAGATACGATAGCCATCCACATGACGCGCCTCAGAAACCGAAACAATCATGACCTAACTCCATCAGATGAGAGGCGACAAGCGCCTGAAGCACTTGGTCTCCCACATATCGAGTAGGCTATCACGATGAAGTTCGGCCCACTCCGCAACCAGCCCTCTAACTTTGGCAGGCAAACTGCCCGCCAGCACATTGAGCGTTCGAATAAATAATACGGCTTGATACTCGTTGTAGCGAACATGGATATACGGCGGGTTGTGCTCACTGAAATACATGAGCACCACAATCCCCAAAAATCGGCTGATCTCCGGCATTTGCTTCCTCCTTGAAGCCCGTTTTTATGCCTTAAAAGCTAGACCATGGTCGCTACTTTAACAAATCGAAATGAGCCACCCTCACCCCGCCGGCGTGATCTGCACCAACAACTGCCGCAAGCCAACCTGTGCGCCGGCACTCGCCGTCACCAGCTCGACCGTACCGGCCACCGGGGCCTGCAGGCGGAACTCCATCTTCATGGCTTCCAGCACCAGCAACAGATCGCCCTTGGCCACCGTCTGGCCGGCACTCACTGCCACACTGACCACCTTGCCGTCGATAGGCGCTAGGATGCGACCATCGCTGCCAGCTTCAGCAGCCTGCGCCGGTTCGTAGGTGGCATCGATGAAGCAGGTGGTGAGCGGCTGCGCGACATCGGCATTGGCGAGCCAGAGCTGGCTGCCTTGCGCCGATGGCTGACGTGCGAACCAGGCGTGCTGGCGACGGCCATGCGCGAGGTAGTCCACGCGGCAGCCCTGTACGGAAACAATGCGCACGGTCTCGGCCGCTTCGTCGCTGTCATCGACCGTGACGGTGTATTCGCCAAAGGCCGTGACTTCGACATCGAGCGTGACCAGCGTTTCGCCGTGGCGCAGCTTGAGCAGCACCGGCGTGCCGTTGGCGCTGTGCCAGCCGAGCAGCGTGCTGTCGAGCTCGCCTGTCTGCTGCAGCGCCTGGGCATCCGTATGCACGATGAGCGCCGCCGCCAGCGCGCGATGTGCCGGTGTTGGCTCGGCCAGCGCGGTGATGTGCTCGGCCGGGAAATGCTCGGCGATGAAGCCGGTGGTCACGCCCGGGCCCTGGAACTCGTCGTGCGAGAGCAGCTGGATCAGGAAATCGCGGTTGCTGGCCAGGCCGAGGTAGGCGGTATCGGCGAGCATGGCGATGAGCTTCTTGATCGCCTGCGTGCGGGTCTCACCCCAGACGATGAGCTTGCCCTGCAGCGAGTCGTAGTACGGCGAGATGACGCCGCCTTCGATGACGCAGTGGTCGGCGCGCAGGCCGGGGCCGGTCGGCGTTTGCCAGGCGAGAATCTTGCCGGTCTGCGGCAGGAAGCCGCGCGCCGGATCTTCGGCGCAGAGGCGCACTTCAATGGCGTGGCCATGGCGACGCTCATCAAGCTCGACCTGCGTCAGCGGCAGCGGCTCGCCTTGAGCAACCAGCAGCTGCCAGGCCACGAGGTCGAGGTCATAAATCATCTCAGTGACAGGGTGTTCAACCTGCAGGCGGGTGTTCATCTCCAGAAAGTAGAAATGGCCGTCGGCAGCGAGCATGAACTCGACGGTGCCGGCACCGACATAGTTCACGGCCTTGGCGGCGGCGACGGCGGCCTTGCCCATGCGCGCGCGCAGCGATTCGCTGACCGCTGGCGATGGCGCTTCTTCAATGACTTTCTGGTTGCGACGCTGCACCGAGCAGTCGCGCTCGCCGAGGTAGACGACGTTGCCGTGACGGTCACCGAAGACCTGGATCTCGACATGACGCGCCTGCAGCACGGCCTTCTCGATCAGCAGCTGGCCATCGCCGAAAGCATTCTGCGCTTCGCTGCGTGCCGACTGGATGGCGGCCTTGAGTTCAGACTCGATGTGCACCAGACGCATGCCACGACCACCGCCGCCGGACGCGGCCTTGACCATCACCGGCAGGCCGACCTTGATGGCCTCGGCCACCAGCAGATCGTCATCCTGACCCGCTCCTTGGTAGCCCGGCACGCAGGGCACATTGGCGGCAATCATGCGTTCCTTGGAGGCGCTCTTGTTGCCCATGGCCTCGATGGCAAAGGGATCCGGACCGATGAACACCAGCCCGGCATCCTGCACGGCCTGCGCGAAAGCTTCGCGCTCGGACAGGAAGCCATAGCCGGGATGCACGGCGCCAGCACCGCTCTGCTGCGCGGCGGCGATGAGTTTGTCGATGCAAAGATAGGACTCGCCGACCGGGCCCGGGCCGATGCAGACGGCGGTGTCGGCTTCGCGCACATGCAGGGCATCGCGATCGGCGTCGGAATACACGGCCACGGTGCGGTAGCCGGCGGCGCGGCAGCCACGGATGATGCGCGCCGCGATCTCGCCACGGTTGGCGATGAGAACAGTGTCGAAACGGCTCATGCCTTCGGCTCCTGCGAAAGATTAGGGTTAAAAGCGGCAGCATCGGCCGCCGTGATCGTCGAGGCCCAGTTCGCCTCGCGCTTCTGCAAAAAGGCACCGATGCCTTCCGGCGCTTCCGTGCTGCGGGCACAGGCGGCGAAATGGGCGGCGGCCTGATCGAGCACGGCATCCGGGTCGATGTG
>NZ_JBXMRC010000012.1:0-28728 GCF_057084925.1 Perlucidibaca sp.
GTCATTTTCAATGGCGCGGTGGGCCGCAAGCCGGTCGGCCAGGCGTCCATTGAGTTGATTTTCGATAATGCCGATGGCTCGTTGGGCGGTGAGTGGGCGCAGTACGCTGAGATTTCCATTAAGCGTGTGGTGACGCGTGATGCCCGTTCTGATTACTTCCTCAATAGCACGCGCTGCCGTCGTAAAGACATTACCGACATTTTCTTAGGCACCGGTCTCGGGCCGCGCTCCTACGCCATCATTGAGCAGGGCATGATTTCGCGGCTCATTGAATCTAAGCCCGAAGAGCTGCGAGTATATATTGAAGAAGCGGCGGGCATTTCCAAGTACAAAGAGCGGCGTCGCGAAACCGAGAATCGTATGCGTCATACGCGCGAGAATTTGGCTCGCCTCAATGACATTCGTGAGGAACTGGGTAAGCAACTACAGCATCTCGAAAAGCAGGCTCGGGACGCGGAAAAGTACAAAGAGTGCAAACTCGAAGAACGAACGCTGCGGGCGCAATTACATGCCCTACGGTGGCGAGGTCTGGACCAGCAAGTCCAGCAATATGAAGCCAGCATTCGTGAGTTGGCAGTCAAGCTCGAGGCAGCTATGGCCTCGCAGCGTGAATACGAAGCAGCCTTGGTGCGTGACCGTGAAATTCAATTCAGCCTGAGTGATGAGTTCAATCAAGTCCAAAGTCGCTACTACGCGTTGGGCAGTGATATTGCTCGCGTGCAACAGGCGCAGCGTTATCGTCACGAGCGCATTGCAGAAATTCAAACGGCACAAGCGGCCATTGAGCGTCAGGCTGAACAAGCGAGACAGCTCCTGGATCATGACCGTTTTGAGTTGGAGCAGGCCGAGGCAGAATGTTTAACCCTAGAGCCTCAGCACGAATTACTGAGCGCTGAAGCGGAGGCCATGACGGAGCAATTGCTATCAGCAGAGCAACAGTTGGCTGACTGGCAGCAGGATTGGGATCAGTTTAATAGCCGCTCGCAAGCGCCTCGCCAGCGTGCCGAAGTTGAGCAGTCGCGTATTCAGCACATGGAGCAAGCCCTACGTCGTCACCAAGAGCGTTTGGCTCGACTTGAGCAAGAGCAATCGGCCTTGAATGCAGGCCCGCTAGAGCAGGAGCTTGCCGATTTGCAGGAGCAATCCGCCGAGCAAGCCATGGCAGTGGAGGCGAGCGAAGGACAACTGCTTCAGGCCAGTGAGGCCATGCAGGGTAATCGTCAGCGGTTGTCGGAATTGGGTGTTGAGATTGATCTGCAACGCCAACAGTTACAGGCTATGCGGGGCCGTGAGGCTTCACTTCGGGCATTACAGGAGGCGGCTGAGAAGAGTCAGTCTGCGGTTAACTCTTGGTTGCAAGCACGCGGCATTCAAGGTCAGGTCTTGGCGAAGACGCTGCGGGTGAAAGCCGGGTGGGAAGCCGCCGTAGAAACGGTGCTGGGCCCGCAATTGCAAAGTTTAGAGGTCGCCTCACTGGCAGAAGTGGCAGAGCAGTTAGCCACCTTGATGGTGGGAGACGTGGCGTTTTCTGAGTCGGGTCAGTCCTCAGTTCGGCAAACATCCACACGACATTGGCCAACGCTAGCGACTACTCTCGAGTCAGCGCCGGAATGGCTGAAATCGCGCTTTGCGTCTATTTATTTAGCCGATGATCTGGCTCATGCCTTAAATCTAAAGCCGCAGCTGCAGGCTCATGAGTCGGTCATTACCGCCGAAGGCTATTGGTTAGGCGATACGTGGCTGCGCTATCGCGCCGGTAAAGCCGATCCTGCTCAGGGTCAGCTGGCGCGTCAACGTGAACTGTTGAAGTTGGACGCAGACATTGAGCAATTAACGGCTACCTTGCAGCAGCTACAAGAGCAACAGCTGGAAGTGCGTGAGGCGTTGCGTGATGGCGAGTTAGCGCGCGAGCAATGCCAGCGTGAACTCACGCTGCGCAACCGTTCACTGGGCGATATCCAAGCTCAAATAGGCGCGCGCCAAGTTCGCCTTGAGCAGTTTTTGGCGCGCCGCGAGCGCATCGGTCAAGACATGCAAGAGGTTGCTCGCCAGGCTCAGCTTGATCAAGAGTCACTGGCTGAGTCGCGCATGAATTTGCAGGAAGCCATTGAGCTGATGTCGCAAGATTCGCGTGAGCGTGAGACAAAACTGGCGGATCGTGAGCGTTGGCGTGAGGCCGTAGATCAAGCGCGTGCGAATCAACGCGAACGCCGTGAGTTGCTGCATCAGTGCGCCTTGCGTCGGCAGACCTTAAATGCTCGCTTGCAGGGGTTGCGTGCTGGCTTGCAGCGCTTGGATGAGCAGGGTGAAAGTTTGCGAGAGCGTCGCGAGCAGTTGGCGATGCAATTGATGGAGTTATCGGCACCTGCCGGCGACGATGGCGACGAGCTGGAACAACTGTTAGAGCAGCACTTGCAAGCCGAACAAGCGCTGTCGCAAGTCCGTAACCAAGTGGATGTCATTCAGCAACAGCTTCGGGAAGCTGAGACTGGTCGTACACGTGCAGATCAGCAAGTTCAAATTACCCGTGACAGCCTGCAAAGCATGCGTTTGGAGTGGCAAAACGCGGTGGCAAAACGTGAAGCGCAGGTTGAGCAGCTACAAGAAAGTGATGCCGTTTTGGAGCAAGTATTGGCGGATTTGCCTGACGATGCCAGTGACACGGCATGGCAGTTGTCGTTGGAGCGCGTGGCGATTCGCATTGCGCGTTTAGGGGCTATTAACTTAGCGGCCATTGAAGAGTACCAAGCACAGGCTGAGCGCAAGAACTACCTCGACTTGCAAGATGCAGACCTCAACGAGGCGCTTGAGACGCTGGAAAATGCGATCCGTAAAATTGATCGTGAAACACGCGCCTTGTTTAAAGAGACCTTCGAAAAAGTAAATGCGGGTTTGCAGGCGCTGTTCCCGAAAGTATTTGGCGGTGGTACGGCGTATCTGGAATTGACCGACGAAGACTTGTTGGAAGCTGGCGTGACGATCATGGCCAGGCCGCCAGGTAAACGTAATTCAACGATTCATCTGCTCTCGGGCGGTGAAAAGGCGCTGACAGCTTTGTCTTTGGTATTCTCGATTTTCCAGCTCAATCCAGCGCCGTTCTGTATGCTTGATGAGGTCGATGCGCCATTAGATGATGCCAACGTAGGACGCTTCGCCAGACTAGTCGAAGAGATGTCCGCTCAGGTACAGTTCATCTACATTACGCACAATAAAATCGCCATGGAGATGGCTCAACAATTGATGGGCGTTACCATGCAAGAACCTGGGGTGTCCCGATTGGTTTCGGTCAATGTTGACGAAGCGGCCGCTTTGGCCGGCCAATGACCTCAGTGCATGGTAATCAGCTCACACAACAAGAGAGAAGGTCCGGCTCATGATGCATGAACCGATGCTTTTAATAGCACTGGCAGTTTTAGTGGGTCTTGCGGCAATGCTCTTGATGAACGGCGCCCGTAAGCGCCGTTTGAAAGTGAAGATCGAACCGGTGCCCACGGAGCGCCTCGATAACACGCCGGTGCGCTCTGAAATTTTGAGTGAAGTTCGCATTCGCGAGCGCGCTGATGCCCTGCGTCTAGAGAGTGAAAAAAACGATGCTCCCCTGGCGGCTACGGAGTCTGTGCCTGCGGCGGCTCTCGTTCACGAAGCTGTTCACGAGACTGCTCAGGAGGCTGCTGCGGCTGAGCAAATGGTCGAACAAGTTATTGAGGTACCAGCCCCGCCGGTTGTTAAGCTCAGTCAGGCCGATTTGTTCCCTGAGGAAATTCTGGCACCTAAAGTCCCTGTAGCGGAGCCCTTAGAAACCTCTGCCCAAAACTTAGCCATAGATCGCGTTTTCTCAATTCACGTCATGGCAACCACCCAACTCTTCGAAGGCCGCCAATTACTGGAGCTGTTGCTTCAATATGGGCTTCGTTTTGGCGATATGGATATTTTCCACCGTCACGAACATCCCGCGGGCCATGGTGACATTTTGTTCAGCATGGCTCAGGCCGTGGAGCCAGGCACATTCAACATTGATAGTCTGTCCCGCGACTTAGTGCCCGGCGTTAGTTTCTTCATGAGTCTGCCGGGCAAAAAAAGCACCCTGGCGTTTGACTTAATGACTGATACCGCTCGCCGTCTGGCCTACGAGCTGCAAGCCGATTTATTAGATGCCAACTCCCAAGTATTGACTCAGGCAGAGCTCGATCAGTGGCGTGAAGCCGTGGTGTCCTACGAACGCCAACAATATCAGTCGCTATGAGTGCCTTGTCCTTGGACGACGCGGCGCAGCGTCTGAAGCGGCTGCGTGAGCAACTGCATGCACATGCCAAAGCGTATTATGTCGATGACGCACCGACCCTGCCGGATGCCGACTATGACGCGCTTTACCGAGAGCTTTTAACGCTCGAGGCCTCTTTTCCCAGCCTGGTGACCGCTGACTCTCCCAGTCAGCGCGTGGGCGCAGCAGCGGATACGGCATTTTCGTCGGTAAAGCACGATGTACCCATGTTGTCTTTAGACAATGTCTTTTCCGAGACCGAGCTTCAGGATTTTGATCGTCGTCTACGCGAGCGCCTGAATTGGGAAGTCGCTGTTGGGCTGCCCTATATCTGTGAGCCTAAGTTCGATGGCCTAGCCGTAACGCTGCATTACCGTCACGGTCAATTAGTGAAAGCAGCGACTCGTGGCGATGGCAGCAGTGGTGAAGACATTACCGCTAATGTCCTGACGATCGCGACGGTGCCTAAGCGGCTGCCCGGTGAAAATCTGCCTGAACATCTAGAGATTCGGGGTGAGGTACTCATGCCCCGTGCCGGTTTCTTAGCATTAAATGAACGGCAGTTAGCGGCCGGGGAAAAGGTGTTCGCTAATCCACGTAACGCCGCAGCCGGTGCATTGCGTCAGCTCGATGCACGCATCACCGCGCAGCGACCCTTGGCCTTTTACGCCTATGCGCTGGCGGCGATTTCGGGGGCTGCTTGGCCCAGCACCCACAGCCAAACCCTGCGCTGGTTTAAGTCTTTGGGTTTTGTGATAGCTGATGAAGTGTGTTTAGGCCATGGCCCCATGTTTGTGCAGCAGGCGTGGCAAACGCTACTAGACTCTCGCGACAGCCTGCCGTTTGATATCGATGGCATGGTCGTAAAAGTGGATGACCGTCGCTTACAACACGATTTGGGCTTTGTAGCGCGCGCGCCGCGCTGGGCCGTGGCCTATAAGTTCCCCGCACAAGAAGTCAGTACCACGCTAGAGGCCATCGACTTTCAAGTCGGTCGTACAGGCGCGCTCACACCTGTCGCTCGTTTACGTCCTGTCAATGTGGCGGGTGTGGTGGTCAGTAATGCCACCCTGCACAACATGGATGAAGTTCAGCGTTTGGATTTACGTCCGGGCGACACGGTGGTGATTTACCGTGCTGGCGATGTCATTCCGAAAGTGATGCGGCGTTTGGATGATGAAGCGCATGCCCATCGGTTCATCGTGAATCTGCCGTCGGCGTGTCCGGTGTGCGGTTCTGCCGTCATGCGCCCTGAGGGTGAGGCGATTGCGCGCTGCAGTGCGGGTCAGTTTTGCCCTGCACAACGTAAAGAGGCGATTCGTCATTTTGCCAGTCGACGCGCTATGGATATCGACGGCTTAGGCGAAAAATGGATCGATCTGATGGTCGATGCTGGCTTGGTCAACTCCACTGCCGATATCTATAGCTTAACGCAAGAGCAACTCTTAAGCCTGCCGCGAATGGCTGAAAAATCGGCCAATAACCTACTGGCAGCTATCGCGACCAGTCGTGAAACTACCTTGGCACGGTTTATTTACGCGCTGGGTATCGCCAATGTGGGCGAGGCAACGGCAGAGGCATTTGCTCGACAGTTTGGACGCTGGCAAGCCTTTCAAGAGGCAGATGAAGCCGCACTGTTGGCTACGCCTGATGTGGGGCCTGTGGTGGCGCAGTCCGTCATGAGCTATCTGCGTGAGCCGCATAATGTGTCGGTGATTAATGCCTTAATGGCCGCGGGGGTTCGTTGGCCTGACCAAGCTGCAGCGCAGGACTTGCCGCAACCTTTACTAGGGCAGACTTGGGTGCTGACGGGCACCTTGTCCACGTTGAGTCGGGACGAGGCGGGTGCTCGCCTGAAAGCCCTAGGCGCAAAGGTTAGTGGCAGCGTTTCCGCGAAAACGCATATGCTGGTGGCGGGAGAGAGTGCTGGCTCAAAGCTCACGAAGGCGCAAGAGCTGGGCGTTACGGTGTGGGATGAAGAACAACTGCTTAACATGTTGCGAGAGCACGAATGATGCGCCTATCCGGCGGCCTAAAAGGGCTGATGTTGCTGCCGATGCTCACGCTGATGGCCTGCAGCTCAATGCCAACACCGCCTCGCAATGCCTTAAATTTATGTGCGGTTTTTGCAGAAAAACAAACCTGGCAAACCCCGGCCATTCGGACTGAGCGTCGCTGGGGCATCCCAGTCTCGGTGTTGATGGCCACGATGTACCATGAGTCTTCGTATCGCGCTGATGCCAGACCACCCCGACGATATTTTTTGGGCATTTTTCCCGGGTCAAGACCCAGCACGGCTTATGGGTACTCGCAAGCCTTAGATGGTACCTGGGACGAATATGTGTCGAAAAACTCACGCTGGTTTGCTAGTCGTGATGAGTTTGATGATGCCATCGACTTTATTGGTTGGTATCACAACCTGAGTACGCGAGAGATTGGCATTCGTGCCGATGATGTCTACAACCTGTACCTGGCCTATCACGAAGGTCGCGGTGGGTTCACACGTAATACCTATCTGGCAAAACCTTGGCTAGTTAGGTACGCAAAGCGAGTGCGTGAAACAGAAGGGAAGTATCGCCAGCAACTAAAGTCTTGCCCACTAACTAAATAACTTTAGTGTGTAGGTGGACGTAACTGACCGCGCTTCCACGCTTTCAAGAGAAAACGATCTGGCCTTAGGCGCTCCTGTAAGTCGCTGTATTGCGCTTCAGGCTTAGCCAGTAGTGCTTGGCAAAGTAGGTCAGCGGCCAGCCAAGCTTGGCTAAAACCTTTAGACCCATGCCCTAAGCTAATGCCAACTTTCGGAAGTTCTTGAATTTCCTCCGGCATCGGTCTGCTCGCTACGCGGGTGCTAAGCAGTCGCTCGTATTCAGCGGGCCACGGCAGCCATCCCACCATAGGCAAGTAGTCCGGCGTTTGCCAACGCACACTGGCACGAGCAGACCAGCTCGTTACGTGCTCGTGTAGTCTCATTTGCGTGGTCAGGCTCGGCACGGCATCCAGTAAGGCTGATGCATTCGCGAGTTGATCTTCGTGACAAGGCGAAGTGTCTGAGCGACCTGGCTGAAACGTCGCACCTAAGACATGCTGGCCATGAAAGCCTGGGGTAAGGTAGCCGCCGTAGCAGAGTGTTGTTTTTAGCGCTAAGGGACGTTTCAGCGTGGTGATTTGTCCGCGTACAGGTTTTAACGGCAGATGTTGCGTGGCTAAGAGTTGCTGTGCACCACCCGCCACGGCAAGCACCAGGTGCTTAGCGTCCAACGTGATGGGTTCACGCTGATGACCCGGCTGCACCTGAATGTGCCAGCCTGAATGATGTGGGCTGATTTCGGTTACTTCGTGGTGCGTCAGCAACTCAATATTTTTATGTGCCAGCAGTCTCGCTAATAAACCTTCCGGGTGAATTAATCCGGCATTGGGTAGCCAAAGGGCAGGGTGATGGAGGGCTACGCCCGCCTTTGCGCTGGCCTCTTCTGCGCTAAGCGACCAGACCTGACTCTGCCACCACGGATGATCCGGCCCGATTTCTACATGCTGCTTTCGAGTTTGTAGCCAAAGAACGCCACTGGCCTGAAAGTGTGGCGCTAAACGCGGATCCTCTAGCACCTTAAGCGTATGCAAAAAGGCTTGGGACTGAATGTGCTCGGGGGTGAGCTCGGCACTGACTAACTTTGGGTACAAAATCGCTGCTGCGTTACCTGAGCCGCCACTTCCCGGCGTGGCTGCGTCCAGCACGCGTACCTGCCAGCCATGTTCGGCCATCCGCCATGCCAAGCTGGCGCCAGCAATGCCGGCGCCAACGATAGTGAGCTGTTGAGTGCTTTGAGTGTGCAACGTTAGGGCAGGGTCTTGCGGAAAGGTTTGACGCTGACGCGAGCATACACACCGGCTGCAACAAACGGATCGGCGTCAGCGAAAGCCTGAGCGTCGCTCAAGGACGCAAATTCGGCGACCACTAAGCTGCCGGTGAAGCCTGCAGGACCTGGATCCTCGGAATCAATGGCGGGGTGCGGACCGGCCAGCAATAAGCGGCCCTGCTGATGCAGATCCTGAAGGCGAGCGACATGAGCTGGTCGATGTTCCAGTCTTTGCGCGAGGGTATTGGGCGCATCTTCAGAAATAATGGCGTACCACATGATCAACTCCAGAATTAGTGCGTGGGGGGCGAATCTTTAAGCGCGCCTTGACGCGTCAGCCAAATACCCTGCGCGATGATGAAGGCGAAGGTCATCCCCAAACTACCAAAGAGCTTGAAGTCCACCCACCACTCGCTGTGGTAAAGCACGACATAGGCATTTGCGGCGGCACACAGTAGAAAAAAGATGACCCATGCGCTGTTGAGTTGCTGCCACTTGCTGCGGCTGAGTTGCAGTGCCTGACCCATGAGGCGCTCAATCAATGGCTTCTCGCCAATAAACGCACTGCCAGCAAAGATAAGGGCGAGCAGCACGTTCACTGCCGGCGCTTTCCATTGCAGAAAAGCCTCGTCATGCATAACGAGCGTTAGGCTGCCGAGCACCACCGTTGCCACTAAGGTAATCCACTGGCTGGTCTGTAAGCGGCGTTCCTGCCACCAAATAAAGGCATACAGAAGCGTCACGCTGACCATAAGAACGGCAGCAGCGGTATAGACTCCGGCCACTTTATACGCCACAAAAAACAGCACCAGCGGCAGGAAATCCAACCACGCTTTCATCCGTGTTACCTCTATCGAATCTGTTAAAGTCAGGCATCTTAATGTACCCCGCGAGCACTATCCATGCCGTTGATTGATTTGCACAGCCACAGCCAATGTTCTGACGGCAGTTTGTCGCCTGCCGACTTGGTGGCCTTGGCGGTGCGCGCAGGGGTAAAGGCTTTGGCGCTAACCGATCATGACAGCGTGGATGGCATTTGTGAGGCCAGGCTAGCGGCGGACGGCACTGGGCTGACCTTAATCGCAGGGGTCGAGCTATCTGCTGTTTGGGGTGTGCACAATATCCATGTCGTGGGCTTGCAGGTGGATATTGAGCATCCTGTACTCAAAGCAGGTCTTGCCCAGCAAGCAGGTGCGCGGGCTGAGCGCGGCAAGCTCATGGCGGCCAAGCTGGAGGCCTTAGGCATGAAGGGTGCCTATGAAGGTGCCTTAGCACTGGCCAGCAGTCCTGATGCCTTAAGCCGTACGCACATGGCGCAATGGCTGTTTGATGCTGGCCATGTCAGCACAATCCAACAGGCTTTTGATAAATACCTAGGTCCTCGCAAGCCTGCTGCCGTGCCCATGCCCTGGGCGAGCTTGGCCGATGTGGTGTCTTGGATTAAGGCCGCTGGCGGTGTCTCGGTGGTGGCGCATCCAGGTCGCTATGACATGAGCCGAACTAAGATGCGGCAGCTCTTACAAGACTTTAAGGCGCTCGGTGGCGATGGCATGGAAGTGGCAACGGCTACCGAAAAGCCAGACATGGTGGCCTATTTAGCTAAGCTATCTCAGCAGTTTGAGCTGCTGGCTTCGCAGGGCAGTGACTACCACGGTAAGCCGGCGCCGTGGATTGGCTTAGGCCGGTTCCCATCACTGCCTGCAGGTTGTATACCGATTTGGACGGCCTGGGGCTGGCCGGCTTCGGATGCCGAATCCGTTTTAAGTAGGGAGTTAACGGTGTGACACAGCATTGGCATTTACACCCAGAGAATCCGCAACCACGCTTACTCAAGCAAGCCGTGGAGCGGCTCAAAGCCGGTGAGTTGTTGGTAATGGCCACGGACGCTAGTTATGTCTTGGTCTGTCATATTGGTGATAAAGCAGCTTTAGACCGATTACGCCGCGTGCGAGATTTGGATGATCATCATCATCTAACCTTACTGTGTCGCGACCTGTCAGAGATTGGCACCTATGCCAAGGTCGATAACAGCGTCTTTCGATTATTGAAAGCGCATACCCCTGGTGCATATACCTTTATTTTGCCGGGCACCAAGGAAGTGCCTAAGCGCTTACTGCACCCGAAGAAACAGACCATTGGTATTCGCATTCCGGATCACCCGGTGGCTCAAGGCTTGCTGGCGTTGATGGGCGAGCCTTTGCTCTCCACCACACTGCAAATGCCTGGGGAAACTGAGCCGCTGAATGATCCTGATGAGATGGTGAGCCAGCTGCAAAAGCGGGTCGATGTCATTCTTGACTCGGGCTACGGTGGTCTGCTCTCTACCACGGTTGTCGATTTTAGTGATGGTAATCCCTTGGTGCTGCGCGAAGGCCTAGGTGATCCGGCACCATTTCAGTAAAGTATTTCCTTGGCTTCGTGGCTATAATTCTTTTTTGCGGTTTAGTCTAATTGTGGAGCGTCGTCCTTGAGTTCAGTGGCATCCCCCCAGCGCGTTTTGTCTGGTATGCGTCCCACCGGCCGTCTTCATCTCGGCCATTATCACGGCGTGTTGAAAAATTGGGTCACCCTGCAGCATGAGTACGATTGCTACTTTTTCGTGGCGGATTGGCACGCACTGACCACGCATTACGATGACCCCAGCCAGCTTGAGGCCAGCACCATGGATATGGTGGTGGATTGGCTAGCGGCGGGCGTGAACCCAAAGGCGGCGACGTTATTCGTGCAGTCCGCTATGCCAGAGCATGCCGAGCTGCATCTGCTGTTATCGATGATGACGCCTCTGGGATGGTTGGAACGAGTGCCGACCTACAAAGATCAGCAAGAAAAGCTCAAAGAAAAAGACTTAGCTACCTACGGCTTCCTGGGTTACCCCTTGCTGCAAGCGGCTGACATTCTGCTGTATCGCGCGGGTTTAGTGCCGGTTGGAGCCGATCAGGTCTCCCACGTTGAGCTTACCCGCGAAGTGGCGCGGCGCTTTAACCACCTCTTTGGTCGTGAGCCCGGCTTTGAGCAGGCGGTAGAAGCGGCGGTGGTGAAAATGGGCAAGAAGGCTGCCAAGGTCTACATCGACCTGCGTAAGCGCTATCAGGAAACCGGCGATGCGGCCGCGCTTGAAACTGCGCAGGCACTGGTGCGTGACCAGCAGAACATTACCCTGGGCGATAAAGAGCGTCTGCTGGGCTCTATCGAGGGGTCGGGCAAAATCATCCTGCCTGAACCTCAGGCTTTGCTAACGCCAGCCGCGAAAATGCCGGGCTTGGATGGTCAGAAGATGTCCAAGTCTTATGGCAACACCATCGCCTTGCGTGAAGCACCGGATGATGTGGATGCCAAGATCCGCAAGATGCCGACCGATCCGGCGCGTATCCGACGCACCGATGCTGGCAACCCCGATGTCTGCCCAGTCTGGCAGTTGCACGAGGTTTACTCGGATCAGCAGCGTAAGCAGTGGGTGCAGGAAGGCTGCCGTAGTGCTGGCATTGGCTGCTTGGAGTGCAAGAAGCCCGTAATTGACGCCATCAATGCCGAGCTGGTGCCTATGCGTCAGCGCGGTCGTGAATTTGAGCAAGCGCCAGACATGCTGCGTAGCGTTTTAGCAGAAGGTGCGGAGCGAGCGCGTGAAACAGCCGCTAACACATTAGCCGATGTACGACAGGCATTGGGGCTTGCATACCGACGCTAAGCCGGTTGTAATGCCTTTTACCGCTGCGAAGCGGCAAGCAGAGAGCGCACATGAGCGAAAATAGTGCAGCCGAACCAGTCATGGATTCGGCTTCTATAACATCCGAGACGGCATCTGTAGTCTCCGCAATGCCCGAGCCGCAGGTGACAGCACCTGCTGAATTGCTCACGATCGCGCGTGTAAAGGGCGAGTTAATTACCTCGTTACCCGATGATTTATATATCCCGCCCGATGCCTTGCAGGTCTTTCTCGAAACCTTCGAAGGCCCGCTGGATCTGTTGCTCTACCTGATCCGTGCTCAGAACCTCGACATTCTCGACATTCCCGTTGCTCGAATCACGCATCAGTACCTCGACTATGTGGAGCTGATGAAACAGCTCAATTTCGACCTTGCGGCCGAATACCTTCTGATGGCGGCTTGGCTTGGCGAGATCAAGTCACGACTATTGCTGCCCAGACTGAAAACGCCTGACGGTGAAGAAGAGATTGATCCGCGTGCCGAGCTGATTCGCCGCTTGCAGGAATACGAGCGCTTCAAGCAGGCCGCTGCTCACATCGACAGCCTGCCTTGCGAAGGCCGCGACTTCTTTGTCGCCGTTGCCCAGCAGCCCGACTTTAGCCGGCAGAAGACACCACCGACCGTGGAGCTGCGCGAATTGCTGCTGGCCTTGCAGGATGTGCTGCGCCGGGCCGACCTTTATGAGTCGCACCAGATATCCAAAGAGGGTCTGTCCATGCGTGAGCGCATGAGCCAGATGCTCGACAAACTGCGGGGTGAGGGCTTTCTGCCCTTTGTTTCTCTGTTTACGGTCGAAGAAGGACGCCTCGGTGTAGTGGTGTCATTCATGGCCATTCTGGAGTTGGTCAAGGAAGGCCTGATTGATCTGGTGCAGACCGAAGCGTTTGCCGATATTCATGTTCGCGCTCGCGTTGGCGATGCCCAGGGCCATGCGCTAGACCTCGGCGAAGACGTCGAGATCGAACCCACTGAACTCGATGAGGAGGCTGCGTTCGATGACGCCTGATGAACTAAAAGCCATTGTGGAAGGCGCATTATTTGCGGCCGGTCGAGCGCTAAGCATTGAGCAGCTGCAAGCGTTGTTTGAGGAGGGCGCACGCCCCGATGCCGGCAGTTTGCGCGCCATTTTAAATGCGCTGCAATCCGATTACAGCGAGCGCGGCGTGCTGTTGCAGCAAGTCGCATCTGGTTGGCGCTTCCAGGTTCGCACCGATGTCGGCCCCTGGGTCAGCCGGTTATGGGAAGAACGCCCACAGCGCTATTCGCGAGCTCTTCTAGAGACCTTGGCGCTGATTGCCTATCGCCAGCCCATCACGCGCTCTGAGATTGAAGATATTCGTGGCGTGACGGTGAGCACGGCCATCGTGAAAACCTTGCTAGAGCGTGAGTGGATTCGGGTGGCGGGCCATAAGGAAGTGCCGGGAAGACCGGCCTTGTTTGCCACCACGAAAACTTTCCTCGACGATTTTAATTTACAGGGCCTGGCAGATCTGCCGGCCTTGGCCAACCTTCGCGATCTCTCCGAGATTGCTGCTGAACTGGAACAAGTAAACCATGAGTGAAAAACTGCAGAAAGTCCTCGCCCGTACCGGCCTCGGTTCGCGTCGTCACATGGAGCAGGCCATTGTTGATGGCCGCGTCAGTGTTAACGGCGCAATCGCCAAACTCGGCGACCGCATTGAGGAAAAAGATGAGCTGCGTCTGGATGGCCGTCTCGTGCATTTCTCCGTGGTGAATGAATTGCGTCGTCGTGTCATTGCCTACTACAAGCCGGAAGGCGAGATCTGCTCGCGTCATGACCCGGAAGGTCGCCCGACCGTGTTCGACAACCTGCCGCGCATCAAAGACGAGCGCTGGGTCATGGTCGGCCGTCTCGACATCAACAGTACCGGCTTGCTGCTGTTCACCAACGATGGTGAATTTGCCAACCGCCTCATGCACCCCTCCAGCGGCATCGAGCGTGAATACGCTGTGCGCGTGATGGGCACGCTGACGCCGGACATGCAGCGCACGCTCTGCGAAGGCGTTGAGCTCGATGATGGCCCCGCGAAGTTCGAGAGCGTCTCGGAGCTCGGCGGCGAGGGCTTCAACCGCTGGTGGCAAGTCGTGGTGAAGGAAGGTCGCAACCGCGAAGTGCGCCGTCTCTTTGAGTCGCAGGAGCTGAAGGTCAGCCGCCTGCTGCGTACCCGCTATGGCACGCAGAAGCTGCCGCGCGAGCTGCGTACCGGTCGTTGGATCGAGCTCGACAAGCCCGATATCGACAACCTGCTGGGCGCTGTTGAGCTGCGTCCGCGTCGTGGCGGTACCGGCTTGTTCGGCATCACCAAGCGTCGTGTCGAGAAGCAGAAAGAGAATCCGTTGCCAGCGCGTCCGGTTTCGCAGCAACGCCAGCGTCGCACGCCGGAAGAAGCGGCTAAGTCGGGAGAGCGTAACAAACCGTCACGCATTTCGCGTCCGCAAAGTAACACTCGAACGACGACTGATGCGCCCCGCAAGGGTGGCTATTTACGTCAACAAAAGCGTGATGGTCGCAAGCCGGATGATTCGTCCGACAACAACCGTTGAGCTGAATCATGGATATTGAAGTCAGCACTCCTTCAATCCTGTTCCCGGCGATTTCTTTGCTGTTGCTGGCTTTCACCAATCGCTTCCTGGGTCTCGCCAGCCTGATCCGCAATTTGCATGATCAGTACAAGCGCCAACCCGATCCGCAAATCTTGGCGCAGCTGGGCAACTTGCGTAATCGCCTGCTGTTGATTCGTGACATGCAAGCCTGTGGCGTGCTCAGCTTGGCCATCTGCATACTCTGTATCGGCTTACTGTTGTTGGGCTTTAAAGGGGCAGGCGTGGTGGCTTTTGTGATGAGTCTGCTGCTGATGTTTTTGGCGCTGGCACTGTCATTGCGCGAAGTACTGATCTCTTGCCGTGCACTGGAAGTACATTTGGCGGATATCGAAGAGCTTAAGCCACGGGATGAGCCGTGGCATAAGCACCTCTAATCATCCTGTTGTGCTGGCGCGTACCGGCTGTGCGTCAAAAGATTGACCGCTAATGCCGGCGCTGTCTGGGCCAAGCAAATACAGGTACAGCGGCATCAACTCTTCCGGCGTTTTTACCGACTGAGGGTTTTCCCCTGGATAGGCACTGGCCCGCATATTGGTGCGCGTGCCGCCAGGATTAATGGCGTTCACGCGTATGGCTGAAATTGCCGCCAACTCATCCGAGAGCATCTGCACCAAGCCTTCAACGCCACACTTAGAGATGGCATATGCGCCCCAGAAGGCGCGAGCACGGCGACCCACGCTACTGGTGGTCATGACCACACTGGCATCTGGCGATTGCTTGAGCAGGGGCAGTAGTGCTTGCGTCAGCACAAATGGTGCGCGCAAGTTTACATTCATCACGAAATCCCAGGTATCGGGGTCATACATTTCCAGCGGGGTGATTTCGCCCAGTACCGCTGCGTTATGCAGGATGCCATCTAAACGACCAAAGGTGGTCTCAATCACATCTGCAACTTCTCGGCAGCTAGCAGCACTGGCCTGGCTCAGATCCAGGGTAAGAATGGCCGGTGTGGGATGACCCGCAGAGACGATCTCGTCGTAGACGGCGTTGAGCTTGTCATTGTCCCGGCCGAGTAAAATCACGGTGGCGCCATGCGCGGCACAGGTGAGGGCGGCAACACGGCCAATGCCGGCACTGGCGCCGGTAATGAGCAGAACCCGATTTTTCAGCAGGTCAGCAGCAGCAACATAGTTTTGCATCAAAGCACTCTCATCGTTAAAACAGGTGATGGGTTAATCAGGCAAGACGCGCTTGCAGCCAGCGCAGGAAGTCGTCTGGCGTATCGCAAACGACGTCGGCATTCCACGTGGTGTGACTGTGGGCTTCGGGCAGGTAACCCCAGCCAACGGCAACAGTCAGCATGCCGGCACGGCGGCCGGCCTCAATATCACGGGCATGATCGCCCACATAAATACAGGCACTTGCATCCACACCCGCCATGGTGGCGGCCTTAAACAGGGGCTCCGGGTGCGGCTTGCTATTCACGACCTCATCGGCAGACACCGTGGCGGCACTGCGAACTGACAGCCCCAAAGCCTGCATGAGCGGGCGCGTGTAGGTGCTGGATTTATTGGTGACAACGCCCCACGCAATGTGCCAGCGCTCCAGCAACTGCAGAGACTCATCTAAGCCCGCAAAGACCACCGAGGTGTCAGCCAAATGCTCAATATAGTCGGCGAGAAACGCGAGTCTTAGCTGCTCAGATTGCTCGCTGTCCGGGGCGATGTGTGGAAAGCCTGTGCGAACGACCGCTTTTGCGCCCTCTGATACCACCGCACGGATCGGCTCATAGGGCATGGCGGGCAGCCCGTGCGTCAACCGAAGGCGGTTGATGCCGGCATGGAAATCCGGTGCGGTATCTACCAGCGTGCCATCTAAATCAAAAAATACCCCTGCAATACGACGCATGCTCAAGACTGCTCCGCAGCAGGTTTGGAGCAGGCGACCATGTAGTTGACATCGACATTGGGCGCAAGCCAGTAGCGGCCGCTGAGCGGGTTGAAGTGAAGGCCCGTCATCTCATCAAGTTGCAGGCCGGCTGCACGAATCCACTGACCGAGCTCGGAGGGTCGAATAAATTTTTGATAATCATGCGTGCCGCGGGGCAACATACGCAGCACATATTCAGCGCCAACAATGGCAAACAGCCAGGATTTCGGATTACGGTTTAGGGTGGAGAAAAAGACGCGGCCACCGGGCTTAACCAGACGCATGCAGGCAGCAACAATCGCTGAGGGGTCTGGCACGTGCTCAAGCATTTCTAAGCAAGTGACGGTGTCGAAACTTTCTGGCTTTTCAGCCGCAAGCGCTTCCACGGTCACTTGGCGATAGGCCACCGATTTCACGCCCATTTGTTCGGCATGTAAAGTGCCCACGGCGAGTGGCGCAGCGCCCATATCAATGCCCAATACTTCAGCGCCACGACGCGCCATGCTTTCCGACAAAATTCCGCCGCCGCAACCCACGTCCAGCACACGTTTGCCGGCCAAACCCACGCGCTCGTCTATCCAGTTCAGGCGTAAAGGATTGATGTCGTGCAGTGGCTTAAATTCGGAGGTGTTATCCCACCAGCGCGCAGCCAGCGCCTCGAATTTGGCAATTTCGGCGGGATCTACATTGTTTGTCGGCAAGTCAGCTGGAAGAGACATAAGTGCAGTCTGTCAGATAAGAAATTGGATGCGCAGTATAGCGGCATTCGTTGTTGCTCGTGACTACGGCAAAGCCATCACATGTGCTAGACTCCAGCACTTTGCAACGCTTAAAAATAAGAGAAAACTGCATGTCCGACGTTGCCATGGAAATCCTCCCGGTCAATATCGAAGACGAACTCCGTCAGTCCTACCTCGACTACGCCATGAGCGTGATTGTCGGGCGCGCGCTGCCGGATGTTCGCGATGGTTTGAAGCCCGTCCACCGCCGTGTGCTGTTCGCTATGCACGAGCTCGGCAACGACTGGAATAAAGCCTATAAGAAGTCGGCGCGTGTCGTCGGCGACGTCATCGGTAAATACCACCCGCACGGCGATACCGCCGTTTACGACACTATCGTGCGTATGGCGCAGCCGTTCTCGCTGCGCTATCTGCTGGTCGATGGCCAGGGCAACTTCGGTTCGGTAGACGGCGACAACGCCGCTGCTATGCGTTACACCGAAGTGCGCATGACGCGTCTCGCGCATGACCTGCTCGCAGATCTCGATAAAGAAACCACGGACTGGGTGCCGAACTACGACGGCACCGAGATGATTCCGGCGGTGATGCCAACGCGTGTGCCGAATTTGCTGGTCAATGGCTCTAGCGGTATTGCCGTGGGCATGGCGACTAACATTCCGCCGCACAACATGACCGAAGTCATTAATGCCGTTCTGGCCTTGATCGACAATCCGGATCTCGATGTTGACGGCCTGATGCAGCACATCACCGGCCCAGACTTCCCGACAGCAGGCATCATCAATGGCCGCGCCGGTATTGTTGAGGCTTATCGCACCGGTCGCGGCCGCATTTATATGCGCGCTCGTCATCATGTCGAGACCGATGCCAAGACCAATCGTCAAACCATTGTTTTCACGGAAATTCCGTATCAGCTCAACAAGGCTCGCGTGATCGAGAAAATTGCTGAGCTGGTGAAAGAGAAGAAGCTCGAGGGTATCTCCGAGCTGCGTGATGAGTCCGATAAAGACGGTATGCGCATTGTCATCGAGCTGAAGCGCGGTGAAATGGCGGAAGTGGTGGTGAATAACCTGTTTGCGCAAACGCAGCTGCAAAGCGTGTTTGGCATCAACATGGTGGCCATTGAAGATGGTCAGCCTAAGATCATGAATCTCAAGCAGATTCTTGAAGCCTTTGTGCGCCATCGCCGCGAAGTCGTGACCCGCCGTACTGTCTTTGAACTACGCAAAGCCCGTGAGCGCGGCCATATTCTTGAAGGTCTGGCGGTAGCACTGGCCAATATCGATCCGGTTATTAAGCTGATTAAGCAGTCTCCTAGCCCGAGCGAGGCAAAAGAGCGCCTGATGGCCGAAAGCTGGTTGCCAGGTGCGGTTGAAGGCATGCTTGAGCGTGCCGGCGATGTGCATGCCTGCCGACCAGAAGGGTTGTCGCTGGCCTATGGTTTCACTAATGGTCGCTACACCTTGTCGGCTGATCAAGCGCAAGCCATTCTTGATCTTCGCCTCAACCGGTTAACCGGTCTTGAGCAAGATAAGCTGGTGGCGGAATATGCTGAAATTTTGACTAAAATCAGCGCTTTAGCATTGATTCTTGCGGAGCCTGAGCGCCTCTTAAACGTGATTCGTGATGAACTGCGTGACACCCTGGCACTCTACGGTGACAAGCGTCGTACCGAAATTATCGCCACGCGCCTCGATTTAACGCTGGAAGATTTGATCACCGAAGAAGACGTGGTGTTGACCATTTCGCATACCGGTTACGCCAAGATTCAGCCGATTACCGATTATCGCGCTCAACGTCGTGGTGGTCGCGGCAAGTCCGCTACCAGCATGAAAGATGAGGACTATATCGAGCACCTGTTAGTCGCCAGCACGCACGATACCGTGCTCTGCTTCACCAGTGCCGGTAAGGTCTATTGGTTGAAGGTTTATGAGCTGCCGCAAGCCAGCCGTGGCTCCAAGGGCCGACCGCTGGTGAACGTACTGCCATTGGCTCCCAATGAGCGCGTTACAGCACTGCTCCCCATTGATCTGGCGGCTTATGCCGATCAAGAACTGGCAGACGATGAAGAGCTAGATGAAACCGTCATTGATGCGTTGCCAGAAGGTGATGACGAAGAGGGCGACGATGCGGCCGATTTGGGTGTAACGGGCACAGATGAACCCACTGGTGACTACATTTTCATGGCGACCGCGTCGGGCACCGTGAAAAAGACCTTGCTGTCACAATTTAGCCGTCCCCGTAGCAGTGGCCTCATCGCATTGAAGCTCGATGAAGGCGATACCTTAATTGCTGTTGCAGTTACCAACGGTGCATCCGAAGTTATGTTGTTCTCGGATGGCGGTAAAGTGATTCGCTTTAAAGAAAAGCATGTGCGTACCATGGGTCGTACCGCACGCGGTGTTCGTGGCATGCGTTTACCTGAAAGTCAGCGTTTGATTTCCATGATCATTCCTCAAACGGGTGCCAAAATCCTCACAGCGTCCGAGAACGGCTTTGGTAAACGTTCGGAGCTGGCCGAATACCCGCGTCGCGGTCGTGGTGGTCAAGGCGTTATCGCCATGCAAACCAGTGATCGTAATGGCGCGCTGATTGGTGCCGTCCAAGTTATTGATTCAGATGAGCTTATGCTGATTTCTGATCAAGGCACTTTGGTACGTACCCGCGTTAGTGAAGTCTCCGTGCTGTCCCGCAATACCCAAGGTGTCACGCTGATTAAGCTGGGTAAAAACGAGAAGCTTGTTGGTTTGGTGCGCTTAGATGAAGTGGAAGAAGACGACTTCATTGAAGGCGAAGCCGAGGCAGTGACAGCGCTGGCCTCACCAACAGACAAGGCGGCTGAGCCGACTGAGAATTTGTCCACAGACCCATCGGTGCAAGATGACGAGAGCGTATAACTTTTGCGCGGGCCCGGCTGCATTGCCGGAAGCCGTGCTGCAACAAGCCCAGAATGATTTGGTCGATTGGCAGGGGCGTGGCTGCTCTGTCATGGAAATGAGCCATCGCGGTGCCGATTTTGTCGGTATTGCGGAGCAAGCAGAGCAGGATCTGCGCGACCTGCTCAATATTCCAGCGAATTACAAGGTGCTGTTCCTTCAGGGCGGCGCTACACTGCAGTTTGCCCAAGTGCCGCTGAACTTGTTGCGTGGCCACGCATCGGCAGACTATGTCTGCACCGGTGTTTGGTCAGAAAAAGCCATTGAAGAAGCACGTAAGTATGCGGGTGTTAACGTGGTAGCCACTGATGTGGCCAACAATTTCCGTAGCGTACCGGCCTTCAACACCTGGCAGCTCGACCCTAAAGCGGCCTATCTACACTACACCCCGAATGAGACCATTCACGGTGTTGAGTTCGATTTCATCCCACAGGTGGATGTGCCCTTGGTGGCGGATTATTCGTCAAGCATTCTTTCCGAACCCTTAGATGTGTCTAAGTTCGGTTTGATCTACGCAGGCGCTCAGAAAAACATTGGTCCAGCAGGCATTGTCGTGGTCATTGTGCGTGAAGACCTGCTGGGTCACGTCAAGGCCGGTACGCCTACTTTGCTGGATTACGCGGTGTCTGCGAAGAACGGCTCGATGTACAACACGCCGCCGACTTACGCGTGGTACTTAGCGGGCTTGGTCTTTCAGTGGCTGAAGCAGCAGGGAGGCCTGACGGCGATGGCAGAGCTCAATGCCCGCAAAGCCCGCAAGCTGTATGCCGCGATTGATGGCTCCGATTTCTATGCCAATCCAGTTGCGCTAGCGAATCGTTCGCGCATGAATGTGCCGTTCACCTTGGCGGATGCCAAGCTTGATAAGACATTCTTGGCCGAAGCAGAGCAGTTGCGCCTGCTGAATTTAGCCGGCCACCGTTCGGTGGGCGGTATGCGCGCCAGCTTGTACAACGCGGTGCCCGAAGCGGCAGTAGATGCCCTGATCGATTTCATGGGCGATTTTGCCCGTCGTCATGGCTAATCTGGTTTCAGGAAGGCGGCTAGCATGAGCGAAAAATTGCCCAGCTTGGAATTAATCCGTAGCGAAATTGACGGGATAGACGCTGAGATTCAGCGTTTAATCAGTGCCCGTGCGCGTTGCGCTCAGCAAGTAGCCGAAGTGAAAAAGGCCACGGAGCCCGACGCCACGGTGTTTTACCGCCCTGAGCGCGAAGCGCAAGTGCTGAACAAGGTCATGGCGCGTAACGAGGGTCCGCTACACCCCGAAGAGATGGCACGCCTGTTCCGTGAAATCATGTCGGCCTGTTTGGCGTTGGAACATCCTCTGCGCATTGCTTTCCTGGGGCCTCACGGCACTTTTACGCAAACGGCGGCGCTGAAGCATTTCGGCCACTCGGTGCAAACAGTACCGCTGGCCAATATTGACGATGTTTTCCGCGAAGTGGCGGCTGGCAGCGTCAATTATGGCGTGGTGCCTGTAGAAAACTCGTCTGAGGGGATGGTCAGCCATACGCTAGACTCTTTCTTGGACTCGAACCTGCAGATTATTGGCGAGGTAGAGCTGCGTATTCATCACCATTTATTGGTGTCTGAAGGTACGCAGTTAGCGTCAATTTCACGTATTTACTCGCATCAACAGTCTTTAGCGCAGTGCCGTAAATGGCTGGATGCGAATTTTCCAAAAGCTGAGCGCGTGGCGGTGTCGAGCAATGCCGAGGCTGCGCGCCGGATTAAAGGCGAATGGCATTCGGCTGCGATTGCGGGTGAAACCGCTGCCGAGCTCTACGGTCTAACGAAGTTGCACGAGCGCATTGAGGATAATCCGAACAATACGACCCGATTCTTAATTATTGGTCGTGAGTCGGTAGCGCGTTCTGGAGATGACAAGAGCTCCATCATCGTCTCCGTACGAAATAACGAAGCCGGTGCGCTCTATAGCTTGTTGGAACCTTTCTACCGTCGCGGTATTAACTTAACGCGTATTGAAAGCCGTCCGAGCAAGCATGATGTGTGGACTTATGTTTTCTTCATTGATTTCGAAGGGCATCAAGACGATCCGCTGGTGAAAGAAGTCATGGCTGAACTTGAGCCGCGTATGCGCCAAGTGAAATGGCTGGGTTCCTACCCGCGTGCTGTGCTCTGAGAACGCTGCCATGACGCCATTTCTTCAGCAAGCACGACCCTGTGTCCAACACCTCGCGCCTTATCAGCCGGGCAAGCCTATTACTGAGTTGCAGCGCGAGTTGGGGCTGACCCGTGTGGTGAAGTTAGCCAGCAATGAAAACCCGCTCGGGCCCTCGCCAAAAGCACTCGCTGCTTTGCAGCAAGCAGTGCAGGGTGATCCTGTGGAGCTGGGCCGTTACCCCGATGGCAATGGATTTATCCTGAAGCAGGCGCTAAGCCAGCGTTTTGGCTTAAGTTTGGATAGCATCACGCTGGGCAATGGCTCTAATGATCTGCTTGAGCTGGTTGCTCGCGCGTTTCTGGGCGAGGGTGATGACGCTATTTTTGCTGAGCATGCGTTTGCGGTTTATCCCTTGGCAGTGCAAGCGGTAGGTGCGCGGGGTATCGCTGTGCCGGCACGTCATTATGGTCATGATTTACCGGCCATGGCTGCTGCGATCACGCCGGCCACCAAAGTCATCTTTCTGGCAAACCCCAATAACCCCACGGGCACATGGTTCGAAGCGGCTGACTTCACGGCATTCATGGCGCAAGTGCCAGCGCATATCGTGGTAGTGTTAGATGAAGCATACGGTGAGTTTGTGACTGCACCCGATGCTTTAGATGGCCTGAAAGAGCTGCCTAAGTACCCCAATTTGATCGTGTCCCGCACCTTGGCTAAAGCTTATGGCTTGGCCTCCTTGCGTGTTGGTTATGCTGTTTCTTCGGCAGAAATAACAAATATTATCAATCGAGTACGTCAGCCATTTAATGTTAATAGCTTGGCGCTAATTGCGGCTGCGGCAGCCATTAATGATGATGAGTTCGTGGCTAAAACCCGCGACTTGAATCAAGCCGGCATGCAGCAATGGTTAACAGGATTGGCGGCCCTTGGGCTTAGTGCCATACCCTCACGCGGAAATTTCCTATGCGTTGACATGCAGCAAGACGCCGCCCCCTTGTTTCAAGCCTTGCTGCGAGAAGGCGTGATTGTTCGACCCGTGGCCAACTACGGTTTACCAAGGCATTTACGTATTTCCATCGGCTTGGCTGAAGAAAATGAGTTTGGCTTAGAGGCCTTGGCGCGTGTACTTACTGCCAGCCGGAGCCCGGCATGACACGCTGGCCACTGCGCCAAGTCGCTTTTGTCGGCTTTGGTCTCATCGGCTCCAGCTTGGCGCGCGTTATGCGCGAGCAGCAGCTGGTGGAGCGCATCACCGCCGCTAGTCGTAGCAGCCAGACCTTGGCTCTGGCACGTCAGTTAGGGCTGATTGATATCGGTTATGCGGACCCGGCAGATGCCGTGCGCGGGGCTGATTTGGTCATATTGGCCATGCCTGTTAATGCCACAGAAAGCATTTTGCGCGCTATTAAGCCAGCACTGTCGGCGCAGGCCGTGATAACCGATGTTGGCAGCACAAAAGGTAATGTCGTGGCTGCCGCCGAAGCCGTCTGGGGCGAAGTACCTCCCACGTTTGTTCCGGGCCATCCCATTGCAGGCTCTGAGCAAAGCGGTGTGCTTGCGGGTCGTGCCAATCTCTTTGCGGGCCACAAGGTCATTCTGACGCCGTTGCCAACTACGCAAGCCGAGGCTCTCGCTCTAGTGACCTCGCTGTGGCAAAAGGCGCAGGCGGATGTGTTAACCATGAGCGTTGAGCGTCATGACTCCGTACTGGCCCGGACCAGTCATTTGCCGCATTTACTGGCGTTTTCACTGGTCGATACCTTGGCTCGAGAATCCAATAACCTGGATATTTTCCGCTATGCCGCCGGCGGTTTTCGCGACTTCACCCGCATTGCCGGCAGCGATCCGACCATGTGGCATGACATCTTCTTAGCGAATCGCGATGCCGTTCTAGAGGCTTTGGATGGCTTTGAATCGGGCACGCGTCTACTGCGCCAAGCCATTACCACGGGCGATAGCGAAGCCCTGCTCGGAATTTTCACGCGTGCCCGTGTGGCACGAGAACACTTCACCCACATGTTGGCCGGAACGGCCTATGCGAAATCCATGACTGCCGAAAAAGATTTGACCTATACCGTCCAGCCCGGAGGCCGCATGAATGGCCGCATTCGTGTACCGGGCGACAAATCCATCTCGCATCGCTCTATTATGCTCGGCTCTATTGCAGAGGGTATTACGGAAGTAACCGGCTTCCTCGAAGGCGAAGACGCGCTAGCGACCCTACAGGCATTCCGTGACATGGGCGTGGTCATCGAAGGCCCCGAGCGTGGTCGCGTGCGTGTGCATGGCGTTGGTCTGCATGGCCTAAAGCCTGCACCAGGCCCACTCTATGTTGGTAATTCCGGTACCTCCATGCGTCTCTTGTCCGGCATTTTGTCGGCACAACCCTTCGATACCGTGATGACTGGCGACGCGTCGTTGACCAAACGTCCGATGGAGCGCATTGCCAAGCCTCTGCGTTTAATGGGAGCGGATATCCAGACCACGGGTGAGCGCGGCACGCCGCCTGTCAGTGTTCACGGTGCCAGCACGGCGGCTAAAGGGGGGCTCAAGGGCATCCATTACGATATGCCTGTTGCCAGTGCCCAAGTGAAGTCCGGTGTATTGCTTGCTGGCCTCTGGGCTGACGGTGAAACCAGTGTTACCGAACCTGCACCGACCCGTGACCATACCGAGCGCATGCTGAAAGGCTTCGGTTATGAAGTGATGGTGCAGGGCGCCACTGCTACGCTGCGTGGCGGCGGTAAACTCACCGCCACGAAGATTGATGTGCCTTCAGATATTTCTTCGGCGGCGTTCTTTCTAGTTGCAGCTTCAATTGCCCCAAACTCTGATCTCACGCTTGAGCATGTCGGTATCAACCCGACGCGCGTAGGCGTTATCAACATCCTCAAGGCCATGGGCGGCAATCTGGACGTCTTCAACGAGCGCGAAATTGGCGGCGAACCGGTAGCGGATATCCGCGTGCGCTCAGCACAACTGAAGGGCATTAACATTCCCGAAGATCAAGTGCCCCTAGCAATTGATGAGTTTCCAGCGCTGTTTATTGCCGCTGCCTGTGCAGAAGGCACAACGGTACTTACCGGTGCTGAAGAGCTGCGCGTAAAAGAGTCAGACCGTATTCAGGTGATGGCCGATGGCTTAGCTGTTTTAGGTATCAGCGCAGAGCCCACACCTGATGGCATCGTCATTCAAGGTGGCCAGATCGGCAGCGGCGAAGTGGTCAGCCACGGTGACCACCGAATTGCCATGTCATTTGCCATGGCGGCTTTGCGCGCAAACGGCCCCATTGTGATTCGTGACTGCGCTAACGTGGCGACCAGTTTTCCAGATTTCCTCGGCCTAGCAAAACGCTGTGGCTTGGCCATTTCGGCCAGCGAGTAAGTCTTTTTTAATGTTTTGTTGAGCGTATTCATGAGTGCTGAAATCGAAAAGTCCCCACGCGTCCTGCTAGCGCCGGTCATCACCATTGATGGCCCCAGTGGATCGGGCAAGGGCACTATCGCTCATCGTGTGGCCACCCGTTTGGGTTTTCATGTGCTCGATTCAGGCGCGCTGTATCGCTTGTTGGGTGCAGCGGCAGAGCGTCATGCCGTAGCCGTGACGAATGAGGCCGCCTTAGAAGTATTGGCGGCTCATCTTGATGTGCAATTTTTATTCGATGCGTCTGGAGAGGCTCAAATCTTGCTGGAAGGCGAGGATGTGACTCACAGTATCCGCACAGAGGAGGCCGGACGTGCGGCTTCTCAGGTCGCAGCATTGCCTCGTGTACGCGATGCGCTCATGGCGCGTCAGCAAGCGTTTCGTGAAACGCCGGGCCTGGTCGCCGATGGGCGTGATATGGGCACGGTGGTTTTCCCAGACGCCGAGCTCAAGATTTTCCTCACTGCGTCGGCCGAGGCCAGAGCCGAGCGTCGCTACAAGCAATTGCTGGAAAGAGGCTTTAGTGCTAGTCTCGCCACCCTAATCGATGACATCCAAGCCCGTGACGCGCGCGACACGCAGCGTACGGTTGCGCCGCTGAAGCCAGCGGATGATGCCATTGTGTTGGACAGTACCGATCTGGGTATTGATGCCGTGGTAGCTCATGTGTTTGAAGCGGCCCAAAAGATACCGAGTATTGCCAAATATATGTAATTTAATCCATGGCTTAGCGTCATGAATTATATAAAGACTAACGAGCATGTGCCTTACCCTAAGGCCCATGTTGTTGGGGGTTTCTCTTCTCGCGTCCACCAGCTTGGCGAGTCGAGAGACTAAAAGACCACAACGCCTCCTGAGCTGGTCAGGTGGATTTACACACAAGTGCCATCCCGGCACTGGAAGGATTACATGACTGATTCATTTGCCGCCCTATTTGAAGAAAGCTTAATTTCCCTGGACGTGGAGCGCGGTGCGCTGATCCGCGGTACCGTCGTTGCAATCGATAACGATTGGATCACCGTTGACACTGGCCTCAAGTCCGAGGGCGTTATTGCCCGTGAAGAGTTCCTGAACGATCGCCGCGAGCTGGAAGTTGCCGTGGGTGACGAGGTTGACGTTGTTGTTGACGCCCTCGACAACGGCATGGGTTACACCGTGCTGTCCCGCGAAAAAGCCAAGCGTGCCGAAACCTGGATCCGTCTGGAGAAGGTTTTCGAAGCCGGCGAAATCATTCGTGGCATCATCTCCGGCAAGGTCAAGGGCGGCTTCACCGTCGACGTCGGTTCCATCCGCGCGTTCCTGCCAGGTTCGCTGGTCGACATTCGTCCAATTCGTGACACTGCGCATTTGGAAGGTCGTGAGCTGGAATTCAAGCTCATCAAGCTCGATGCTAAGCGTAACAACGTAGTTGTTTCGCGCCGCGCCGTGATGGAAGCCGAGTCGTCCGCAGAACGCGAACAGCTGCTCGCCAACCTCCAGGAAGGCCAAGTCGTCAAGGGTATCGTCAAGAACCTCACCGACTACGGCGCATTCGTGGATCTGGGTGGCATCGATGGTCTGTTGCACATCACCGACATGGCTTGGAAGCGCATCAAGCACCCATCGGAAATCGTTGAAGTGGGCACTGAGCTGACCGTTAAGGTTCTCAAGTTCGACCGCGAGCGCAACCGTGTTTCCTTGGGTCTGAAGCAACTCGGCGAAGACCCATGGCTGGCGCTGATGGGCCGTTACCCAGAAGGTACACGTGTCAACGCTAAGATCACCAACCTGACCGATTACGGCTGTTTTGCCGAAATCGAAGAAGGCGTGGAAGGTCTGGTTCACGTGTCCGAAATGGATTGGACCAACAAGAACATTCACCCGTCCAAGGTCGTTCAAATCGGCGACGCCGTGGAAGTTATGGTTCTCGACATCGACGAAGAGCGTCGTCGTATCTCGCTGGGCATCAAGCAGTGCCGTGAAAATCCGTGGGATGCCTTTGCGCGTCAACACGAGAAGGGCGAGAAAGTTTCCGGCAACATCAAGTCGATCACCGATTTCGGTATCTTCATTGGTCTCGACGGCGGCATCGACGGTCTGGTTCACCTGTCCGATATTTCCTGGAACGAAGCGGGCGAAGAAGCCGTGCGTCGCTTCAAGAAGGGCGATCCGATCGAAGCCACCATTCTCTCGGTTGATCCAGAGCGTGAGCGCATCTCGTTGGGCATCAAGCAACTCGAGCGCGATCCGTTCGGTGACTTCGTCGGCAGCTTCGACAAGGGCTCCATGGTTAAGGGCACGGTTAAGTCGGTTGACGCTAAGGGCGCTACCATCGACATCGACGGTGTTGAAGCCACGCTGCGTGCTTCTGAGCTGAGCCGTGACCGTGTTGAAGATGCGACCAAGTTCCTGGCTGTCGGCGATGCCGTTGAAGCCAAGATCATCGGTATCGATCGCAAGACCCGCGTCATTTCCTTGTCCGTGAAGGCCAAGGATGAAGCTGAAGACCGTGAAGCAATTGCTTCGCTGAAGGATCAGGGTGCTGATGCAGCCGGTCCTAAGACCATTGGTGACCTGATTAAGGCGCAAATGGGCAGCTAAGCGTTCGCTAAGCTGTAAAAAAAACGGGGATAGTTGTCTATCCCCGTTTTTTTATGTTTAAAATCAGACCCTTGTTTCTTGTCCCGTTTGTATTAAACGGTTGAGGCTTTGCCATGTCACTGACCCGCTCCGAACTGATTGACCGCCTCGCTGCGCGTCAGACCATGCTAACGCTGAAAGATGTTGAGCTTTCAGTGAAAACCATGGTTGAGCACTTGTCTGAAACGCTATCAGCCAGTGAGCGTATTGAGATTCGTGGCTTTGGCAGTTTTTCTTTGCATTATCGTGCGCCACGCGTTGGCCGTAACCCCAAAACAGGGGAGTCGGTGCAGCTAGAAGGTAAGCGATCACCGCACTTTAAACCCGGCAAAGAGCTGCGAGATCGGGTCAACGAAAGTGCGAGCCATACACCTATCCAGGAAGGAGAGGGTTAATGCCCATCGTTAAGCGCTTCGCATTCTATTCGCTAGCAACGCTTACAGCGTTTGTGGTGTTGTGGATGGTGATTGTTAACGATCAGGCCATTGCACTAAACCTAATTTTTATTCAAACGCCTTCCATTAATGCGGGCTTTGTCATTTTGCTGGCCTTATTGCTGGGGCTGA